>JAFQMU010000182.1 GCA_017421085.1 Desulfovibrionaceae bacterium
CGGCATGATCAATACCGCTCTGATTGAAGCTGACGTGGAGCTGCTGGTGCCGGTAATCGTGCAGGAACTGCTGCCTCTGCCCATTGCCGTTCTGTTTATCGGCGCAGTGCTGGCTGCGGTAATGTCGGCCGCCGCCACCGCCAATATCGCCCTTTCCGGGGTTATTGCCAAGAACCTGGTGAAGGATATCTTCGTTCCCCAGATGAGCTCGCGCGCTCTGATGCAGACCACCCGGGTAGTGATCATGATTGTGGGCATTATCGCCGCCTACGTTTCCATTGCCCTGCCTTCGGCATTTGTGCTTACCAGTTTCGGCTTTGACCTGATTCTGTCTTGTCTGTTTATACCTCTCATTCTGGGCCTGTACTGGAAGAATGCGAACGGTTACGGCGCCATTGCCGGTATGCTGGCCGGGGCTGGGGTGCGTATAATTGGGTCAGGTATGGTCAACGGGTTCACCGTAATGGGCATCGGTTCACCCACTGAAATCTGGTATCTGTTCACTTTGGGCGGCCCGGCAGCATCGCTGGTTGCCATGGTTGTCGTAAGCCTGCTTACCCAGAGCGTAAACAAGCCCATTGAATTGAAGCTGGAAGAAGAAGCTTCCTGATAATTATGCGCGGGGCCGGAAGCTTGCTGGTGTGCACCTCCGTTTTTCTCCCCGAAACCGGCAGCCGCCGGCCCCGTGAGATGTTGGTGTTGTTTAACAAAATTAATTCTTAAATTTCAAAAACTTAGAGGTGACTTTATGAATGCTCCCGTTACCCCGAAGCAAGAAACTCCCATGGCCTGGACTGCCATGATTCTGGGTTGTTTTCTTTGGGGCAGCGCTATGGCGGTGATTAAACTGGTGATTGACGAGTACGACCCGTTTTTCCTGGTGTTCTGCCGTATGGCCTTTGCTTTTCTGGTGCTGACGCCCATAGTGTTCTTCACCATGCGGCACGTCAGAATTTATCGTAAAAAAGACTGGCTTCTTCTGATTTTGCTGGCTTTCTGCGATCCCATCGGTTTTTTTACCTTTGAAGCCCTGGCCATGCAATATACGTCCGCCACTCAGGCGAGCATGATGTGGGCGCTTGCACCCATGCTCAACCTTACTGCGGCCTGGATTATTCTCAAAGAGAAGACCACACTGTCCGTAATTCTTTGTATGATTGTGGCCATTGGCGGGGTAATGTTGCTTACCGCCGCCGGGAGCGAGTCTGAGCACGCAAGCAACCCGATTCTGGGTAACTTCCTTGAGTTGCTTTCTCTGTGCGGAGCTGCCGGTTTCTGTACTATTCTGCGCTTTTTGCGGGGCGCTTACCCGGCTTTGTTTGTCGTGTGGGTTCAGTGCCTCATTGCCACTCTGGTGCTTGCGCCGGTGTTGACTTTTGATTTTGTGGAACTGCCCCAGACCTTCAAGCTCGAACCGTTTTTGATTCTGCTTTACCTGTCGCTGGTAGTTTCGCTTGGAGCGCAGGCCCTTTCCGCTTACGGTCTGGCCCGCATTCCCATCCCCAAGGCGGCTATTTTCGGTAACTCCATTCCGATTTTCGGGGTGCTTGCCGGGATAATTCTGCTCAATGAAAGCCTCAACCCCACGCAGTGGCTGGCCTGCGGCATCGTGTTGGGTGCGGTTCTGGTAAGTCAGTATTTCCGTCTGAAGTCGGAAAAGGCAGAGGCTGCGGCAGCCGCTGCTGATAAGCAATCCAGTTAACTTTAGTTTAATGAATAATATAAGGAGTGTCTTATGGCTAAAATCGTAAATTCATGGGATGAATGGTCACCTTTGAAGCGCACTATCGTTGGGCGCGTGCGCGGCACCCAGATTCCTGCTCCTGAACCGAGCTGGGAGTATCCGGCCAATAACGGCGGTTTCCCTCTGGGCACCTGGGGCATGTTCCCTGAAGAAATGACCGCCCGGGCTGAAGAACAGCAGGAAAACTTCGTAAAAATTCTGGAAAAACGGGGTATTGAAGTAGACCGCGTGGTTCTGCATGATGTAATGCTCAAGCCTACCCCCATTTCCACCCCTGACTGGACTCAGCAGAATATGCGCGGCATTTCCTGCCCCCGTGACGTATTCATCGTAGTAGGCAACGAAATTATCGAAACCCCCAACTGTATCCGGTCACGCTGGTACGAATATCTGAATCTGCGCCCCCTGTTCCAGGAATACTTCAAGCAGGACCCCGACTTTTTATGGCTGTCCGCTCCCAAACCGCGTCTGACTGAAAAGAGCTATCAGAAGAACTATTTCTATAATGTGTTCCATGTCTTCGACGAACAGGAAATGATTCGCCGCACTACCGAGAACGACTATCAGCTCACTGAAGAAGAACCGCTGTGGGACGGCGCTGACGCCGCCCGCGCCGGTAAGGATATCTTCTGGAACATCACTTCTTCCGTGCTGAACAAGAGCGGTCTTGACTGGGTAACCCGTCACTACGCCCAGAAAGGCATCCGTATTCACCCGGTGCATTTCAACTTTGGTCCCAAGGCATGGAAGCCCTGGCACATTGACTGTGAATTCACTATTGTGCGTCCCGGTCTGTTGATTACCAACCCCGATGGCCCCATCGACAAGGTGACTGAAGAGCTTTTCCGTAAAAACGACTGGGAAATCGTGGAAGCTGCCCGCCCGGTAGTGGAAGCTCACCAGGATGTATCTTTGATTTATATGGGAGAAGGCGGTGGATATTACGGCAAGCAGTGGCTGTCTATGAATACCTTCTCGCTTGGCCCCAATACCATTTGTGCCGAAGCCGGTGAAACCGCTTATTGCGATCAGCTCGACAAAATGGGCATTGAAGTTGTACCGGTGCCTTATCAGAACGTAATTCCTTACGGCGGCGCCCTGCACTGCACCACTCTCGATATCTATCGTGAAAGCCAGCTGGAAGACTATTTCCCCAATCAGTAGGAATAAATAGTCTGAACTGACTGTTTGATTTGAAGCCGCCGCTGCTTTGCAGCGGCGGCTTTCTTTCCATGAGTTGGGCTTATTGACCGTGGTATGAAAACTGTCTATCATTTTAACCATGAATATAAACATATGCGGGCACATACGGAGGTTTGACGCCTATTATCGGCAATTTAAGCAAAAGCTGCGGAATGATTGCGACAGTTGTGAACATTTATATCTTAAGTGGGAGCATTCTCTGAAGGTGCTGGAGAATGCCGAGGAAATATTGACCCGGTCTGATTTCCCTCGCAATCTCGCAAGAGCGGCTCTACTGGCTGCGCTTTACCATGATGTGGCCCGTTTTGAACAGTATTCTCAGTTTCACACTTTCAGGGATGGGCTTTCATTTAATCACGGCGCACGCGGCAGTCAGATTTTAAAACGGGAATGTCTGCTGCTGGACGGCGAATGCAAAATCGACCGCGCCCTGGTGCGGGCGGCTGTGTCCATGCATAATCGGGCTGGCCTGCCGGCGCATCTCCCCCGGAAATATGCAGTAGTGACCGGGCTGGTGCGCGATGCCGATAAAATTGATATTTTGCGCGTTCTTGCCCCGCACATGCGCCGGGGTGTAGAGCGCAGCGAGGCTGTTACTGCTCATCTGCCGGAAATAGAAGGACAGTGGAGCGAAAAAATTTTTGCTGACCTGCTGAGCGGGCGGTGCGCTCGTTATGAGGACTTGCGCTGTCTGAATGATTTTCGTCTTTTGGTATGTTCATGGCTGTTCAGCCTGAATTATCCCTGCGGGCTTGAAATCATCCGCAGGCAGGGGCATATCTTTGAAATTCTGGAGGGATTGCCGAACGTTCCCGAAATGGATAAAGTCAGGAGTATTGTACACAGGACGCTGGCATAAATGCAAGATGTCGGTTTGTCCGCAGAGAAAGTCAGGAAATTTTTGAATTGCCTGCTGGAAGTTTGAATAATCTGCTCTGTAAAGAGGGGTTGTATGTATTTTTCAGATAATTCCCGTTCAACCGGTAACACACCGCTGGTGAAACTTAATCGGGTAGTGGGGCAGGAAGCTCTCGTGCTCGCTAAAATTGAAGGGCGCAACCCCTCTTATTCAATAAAATGCAGGGTTGGAGCCGCCCTGATTGATGATGCGGAAAAACGCGGCCTGCTCACCCCGGATGTGGAGATTATTGAGCCGACTTCCGGCAATACCGGAATTGCCCTCGCCTATGTGGCTGCTGCGCGGGGTTATGGGCTGACATTGACCATGCCCGAAACCATGAGTCTGGAGCGGCGCAAGGTTCTTGCATTTTTGGGTGCAAAGCTGCTGCTCACCCCCGGAAGCGAGGGTATGGCCGGGGCAATCCGGGTTGCCGCTGAACTGGTTCAGCAAAACCCCGGCAGATATTTTATGCCCCAGCAGTTTGAAAACCCGGCCAACCCGGCTGTGCACCGCGCCTTTACCGGACCGGAAATCTGGCGCGATACCAATGGCGGGGTTGATGTTCTGGTTGCTGCGGTGGGAACCGGGGGCACCATCAGCGGTATTGCCGACTATTTGAAAAATGAGGCGGGTAAGCCGGTAACAATTGTAGCGGTTGAGCCGGATGAAAGCCCGGTAATCAGTCAATATCTGGCAGGCGAAGCGCTTACCCCCGCCCCGCATAAAATTCAGGGTATCGGCGCGGGATTTATTCCCAAAACGCTGGATATTTCGCTGCTAGACAGGGTAGAACGGGTTAGCGGAGATGAAGCCGTTGGATACGCCCGGCGCCTTGCCCGTGAAGAGGGTATTCTGGCCGGCATTTCATCAGGCGCGGCGGTGGCTGCGGCTGCCAGGCTTTCCCGCCTGCCTGAGTTCAAAGGCAAAAACATTGTGGTTATTTTGCCGGATGCGGCTGAACGTTATCTCTCTTCCGAGCTGTTTTCCGATATTTAATCTTTGCCGTCTTGGCGAACTGCATCTGATGGAATCGGTTCAAGCTGCTATGGCAGGCCGGCGGGATGATTACAGACAGTGTAAAATTCCGGACGGATTAAACTACTGAAGCAAAATTTGCTGAAACTGTGTATGAGGCGGAATTATGTGTCCGCCCGGAGAAGAGGCAGGCTCGCATAGGTCAATTTATATAAGTTCGCATCGGCATTATCGAGGATGCAGGTGCAACTGCAAACCGGCAGCGATAAACGCCGTCTGGAGGAGATGTATGTTTGGTGGAATCGGCATGAAAGAAATTGTGATTGTTCTGCTGATTGCCCTGCTTTTGTTTGGCTATCGCAAGCTGCCGGAAATCGGCAAGGCCTTGGGCCAGGCCATCAGCGGGTTCAGAAAGAATATTTCTGACGGGGAAAACAGCGAAAAAAAAGACAAGGATATTTAAACATTGGAATGCCTTAAACAGTGGTGACACAGCCTGATAACCGCTTTGTTTGCAGCGAACGCGGGCAAGGAATCTTTTGTTGGGAAATAGTGGCTTCCGCCGTTTTTCGGAGGTTGAACTGTTCAAGAAAAGGTTTGATACCCTCCCAGGGTTCATCCTGCACACGATTTTTATTCTTCAAATGAAGCAACAAAATCATGCTGATTTTCAGGGTGTCTGAGACTTTAGCGCCTATTTTGCTCCCCCCATATACATAGCCCGTCAAGTACTTCCATAAGCGATTTTCCTCTTTCTGTAAGACTGTATTCTACTTTGGGTGGAATCTGGGGATATTCAATTCGCTGTATAAGCTCATCAGCTTCCAGCTCCTTGAGATTGGAGCTTAGTGTTTTATCGGTTACGAATTTCAGGTATCTGCGCATC
>JAFQMU010000183.1 GCA_017421085.1 Desulfovibrionaceae bacterium
GCACCCCCGGTCCATGCGCATAACATTCAGCATGACCTTGCACTTTTTTGCTGATTGACTTAGCTTTCAGTAAATGGAAGTGGAGGAAAAATGAATAATTATTATTTCCCTGATCCTTCTTCCGGGCCGGGGCCAGGGTTCATATTTGATGATGGAGGCCACAGACCCTTTCACAAGCGGCATCCTGTCCTGTTCGTTCTGATTATTTTTGTTGTGGCCTGTATCTTGATGGGGATTGCCTTCTGGGGCTGCATGCGCACAGTGCTGGATGATGAAACCATGAACGCGCTTTACTCCGGAAAGCAGCTTGGCGTTGTTAACGTGGAAGGCGTGATTTTCGACTCCGCTGATGTCCTCAGCTGGATTCAGAAGCTGGAGGAAAATGAAAACGTAGTCGGGGTGCTGGTGCGCATCAACTCCCCCGGCGGTGCGGTCACCCCATCTGAAGAAATATATTTCGCCCTGGAGCGGCTTGCCGCCAAAAAGCCGGTGGTGGCAAGCATGGGCGCCCTGGCTGCTTCAGGGGGCTATATGGCCGCCCTGCCTGCCCATTGCATAGTGGCCGCCCCCTCCAGCATTACCGGCAGCATCGGCACCCGCATGGACATGGCCAACTGGGAAGAACTGATGGGGAAAATCGGGATTAAGGATCAGAGCCTGACTTCAGGTGAAATGAAGGATGCCGGTTCTCCTTACCGCGATATGGAGGCAAAGGAACGGGCCTATTTTATGGGGCTGCTCACAGACATGCACGAGCGCTTCAAGGAAATGGTTGCCAAACACCGCAGCCTTGACCCGGAGGTCTTAAATAAGGTGGCTGACGGGCGCGCCTTTACCGGGCGGCAGGCCCTTGAGCTTGGCCTGGTAGACTCGCTGGGCGATAAGCATGCTGCATTGGAAATGCTGAACGGGCTTACTTTGAATGAGGCTGCCGGCAATGTTTTACTGGAAGGTCCTCCAAAGCAGTACAGCTTGTTTGAAGAGTTGTTCGAATCCATGTTCCGGGCTTGGAATGCTGCAAAAATACGCGCTGATGCCCGACAACCGTTGTTTTATTTCTAAGGATTTTTTATGGCTTTGATTCTGGATAAAGTAGAGCTTGAACCGGGGCGCATCAGTAAGCTGCTGATAGATGCCCCGCAAATTGCCCGGAAGGCGCAGCCCGGCAACTTTATAGTTTTGCGGGTGAGCGAAAGGGGAGAACGCATTCCTCTGACCATTGCCGACTCAGACCCGGATGCAGGCACTATTGCGATTGTCTTTCTGGTTATGGGAAAAAGCACAGCCGTGCTCGATACCCTGAAAAAGGGGGACAGGCTTCATGATATTTGCGGTCCTCTCGGCAATCCGACCAAAATTGAAGCCAGAGGCACTGTTGTCTGTGTGGGGGGAGGCACCGGCATAGCCGCCCTGCACAACATTGCCAAGGCCCATAAAAAACACGGCAACCGGGTTATTTCCATTCTGGGAGCGCGCACAGAATCGCTTTTGATTATGCAGGAAGAGTTCGGGCGTATTTCCGATGAGGTGGTTATTTCCACCAATGACGGCAGCAAGGGGGTAAAAGGGCTGGTTACCGATGCCCTGGCTCTGGTGCTGGCGGAGCATAAGGTGGGCGAAGTGGTGGCGGTCGGGCCAGTGCCCATGATGCGGGCTGTGTGCGAGATGACAAGAGAGCCCGGCATTCTGACCACGGTGAGCATCAACTCCATTATGGTGGACGGGATAGGAATGTGCGGCGCCTGCCGAGTGACTGTGGGCGGTGAAACCAAGTTTTCCTGCGTAGACGGGCCGGAGTTCGATGGACATCTGGTCGACTTTGATGAACTGCAACGCCGGCTCACTGCCTTTATGAGTCAGGAACGGCTGGCTTATGACGCTTTTTTAAACAAGTGTGGTCTGCATGACTAAACAAAAATTAAAAATCAGGGTACCCATGCCCGCGCAGCCGCCGGCGGTCCGAATAAGTAATTTTAAGGAAGTGGCGCTCGGCTATACTGCCGAGCAGGCAATGGCGGAAGCGGGGCGCTGCCTGCAATGCAAAAATCCTCTCTGCGTTCCCGGCTGTCCGGTGGAAGTGGAAATCAAAGAGTTTATCAAATGTGTGGCGGACGGAGAGCTGGACGAAGCCTATCGGATTATCCGCAAAACCAACAGCCTGCCTGCTGTCTGCGGCCGGGTCTGCCCCCAGGAAACCCAGTGCGAAGGGGCCTGTATTCTGGCCAGAGGCGGGCAGCCGATAGCCATTGGCCGGCTTGAGCGCTTTGTGGCCGACAACTATATTGCCAAAAACCCATGCGCCAGGATGACTGGCGAAGACGGCGCCTGCTGTCCGGCAGCCGGGAGCGGGCCTAAATTCGCCTGCATCGGTTCCGGTCCGGCCAGTCTTACCTGCGCCGGGCATCTGGCGGCGCGCGGGGCAAAGGTAACTGTCTTTGAGGCCCTGCATGAGCCGGGAGGAGTGCTGGTTTACGGCATTCCCGAATTCCGTCTTCCCAAATGGATTGTGGCTGAAGAGCTGGGCGCTTTAAAAAGCCTTGGCGTGGAGTTTCGCCTCAACTGGGTGGGGGGGCGCACCTTCACCATTCAGGAATTATTTTCTGAAGGCTACGCGGCGGTATTTATCGGGGTCGGGGCCGGACTGCCCAATTTCCTGGGAATTCCTGGAGAAAATCTGATTGGGGTTTTCTCGGCCAATGAATATCTGACCAGAATAAATCTTGGGCGGGCCTTCGATTTCCCCAATTTCGACACACCCAGCTTCCGGGGACGCAAAGTCACCGTGTTCGGGGCGGGAAACGTGGCCATGGATGCGGCGCGCACCGCTCTGCGCATGGGGTCGGAGAGCGTGACCGTTGTCTACCGGCGTACCCGCGCTGAAATTCCGGCCCGTCTGGAAGAGCTGGAGCATGCGGAAGAGGAAGGGGTAAAATTCAAGCTGCTGTCCGCGCCGCTTCGTTTTCTGGGAAATGAGGAAAATCGGCTGACCGGTGTGGAGCTTGAAGAAATGGAGCTCACTGAGCCCGGCCCCGACGGCAGAAGAGGCGTGCGGCGCATTCCCGGTTCAAATCATACTCTTGAAACCGATATGGCGATTATTGCCGTTGGCACAAGGTCAAATCCCGTGTTGTTAAAGTCAACGGAAGGGCTCAGACTGACTTCAAAGGGGTATATTGAGGTAAGTGAACTGCTGGAAACTTCTCTTCCCAACGTATTTGCCGGTGGGGACATAGTTACCGGTTCGGCCACCGTAATTGAGGCTATGGGAGCGGGGCGCCTTGCTGCCATGGAGATGGCCCGCCGCTTTTTATAAGGAGTAACCAGGACGGCGCCCGTATTTATAAGAAAGTGCGTATACCTCAAGACGCCCTGTGTCCTGTCGGTTCGCCTGTTTGCGACAGGGGGAACCCCGCGTCAGTTGGAGCAGGAATATTTGCTTCAGAAATATGCAAGGAGTAACAATGGCCCGATATCCATGCGAGATGTTTGCTCAGTTTTATTACAGCCCTGATCTTACTTATGAAGAGCTGCATCAGATTGAAGTGGAACTGATGCGCCGGACAGATAAGATTTTTGCGGATGAAGGCGGAGTGCATCTTGAGTTCTGGCCCAACAGCGACAGTTTTGCTGTTCAGGGGCAGTTTGAAGAGTTTGATAAACAGAACTTTGCCCGGATTGCAGAGCAAATCCGGGGCGTGCTGCCCGATTCCGTGCGGGCAAGACTGCTGCTGGTGGATAAGGCGGAGCTGGAAAAAATTATTATTTACAATCTTGCTCCTGAAGGTGTGGAGCTGGAAGAAAACATTTTAACTCGTCCGTTTGCGGAAGAGGGGGTTTAAATGTCTGTAGTATCCGGTCAGATTGCTGATTATCTGGGACGCGCTTCGATGATTCGCCGCATGTTTGATGCGGGAATAGAGCTCAAGAAAATTCATGGGGCCGATAAGGTTTGCGATTTTTCTCTGGGAAACCCGGATTTGCCGGCTCCGACAGCAGTGCAGACCAGGCTTTATGAACTGGCCGGGCAGGCCCTTGAGCCGAATCAGTTTGGTTATATGCCCAATGCGGGTTTCCCCTGGTTGCGCGAGCAGCTGGCCGAGTTTCTTTCAGATGAGCAGCAGATTCCGCTTGGCGCCCAAAATGTGATTGTTACCGTAGGAGCGGCCGGCGGTATTAACGTATTGCTCCGGGCAATTATGGAGCCGGGTGACGAGTTGCTCGCCTTTTCGCCTTATTTTGTGGAATATGGATTTTACGCCGAAAACAGCGGGGGGCGTTTCCGTACCATTCCCGCCGCTCCTGGCTTCAGCCCTGATATTGCAGGATTGGAGCAGGCCATTACCCCGTCGGTCAGGGCGCTTATCATCAACTCACCGAACAATCCTACCGGGGTAATTTACAGCCATGAAGAGCTTGAAGGCATTGCCGCCCTGCTTTCCCGGAAAAGCAGGGAATATGGGCGCCCCATATTCCTGATTTCCGATGAACCATACCGTTACCTTACTTATGACGGGGCTCAGGTGCCGCCGGTTCTGCCTTTATATGAATATGCCGTGGTGGTGGGCTCTTTTTCAAAAACGCTAGGGCTTGCCGGAGAACGGGTGGGATATCTGGCCTTTGCTCCGCAAATGCCGGATTCAGATACCCTGCTCAATGCCTGTATCCTGACTAATCGCATTCTCGGATTTGTCAACCCGCCGGTAATCGGGCAGCATCTTGTTTCTGCCGCTCTCGGCTCGCAGGTTGACGTGTCAGTTTATGCTGCCCGCCGCAAGGCCATGGCCGAAGTGCTCGACAATGCCGGAATTAAATATCAGATGCCCAAAGGCGCGTTCTATTTTTTCCCTGAGGTCCCGGCGGGAGCCGGCGGTGATGACAAGGCCTTTGCTCAAAAGCTGGTGGAAGAGCTGGTGCTGGTTGTACCGGGTTCCGGTTTTGGCTGCCCCGGCCACTTCAGAATGACTTTCTGCATGGATGAAACCGTCATCCGCCGTTCTGCCGATGGGTTCGTCCGGGCAGTGGAGGCATTCAGGTAGGCGCTCATGTGCAAGGTCTGCGTGCTCACTGCCACCAGAGCGGAATATGGCCTGCTTCGCTGGCTGATGGAGGATATCAGAGCGGACTCCGCTCTTGAACTTCAACTGGTGGTTACCGGAGCGCACCTTTCCCCCCTGTTTGGAGAAACCTGGAGGGAAATAGAGGCTGACGGCTTCCATATTGATGCCCGGCTGGAAATACTTCCCAAAAGCTCAGCTTCTCCTTCTGATCTGACGCGCAGCGCGGGGAAATGTCTTAATCTGCTTGCCGATAGTTTTGCAGAGCTTTCACCTGATTTGCTGGTGGTGCTGGGCGACCGCTATGAGCTGCTGCCGGTTTGCACGGCTGCTCTGCTGCTTGACATTCCGGTGGCGCACATTTCCGGGGGAGATGTAACCGAAGGGGCCATTGACGATGCCATACGGCATGCCGTAACCAAGCTGTCCAGTCTGCATCTGGTCAGCTCTGAGGAGGCGCAGCGCCGGGTGCTTCAGATGGGAGAAGAGCCTGAACGCGTGTTTCTATGCGGCGGGCCGGGCCTGGACAACCTGCGCCGTCTGCCGCAGCTGACCCGCTCAGAGCTGGCCGCTTCGTTGGGGCTGAACGTTGATAATGACTGGGCGCTGCTTACCTGGCACCCCGAAACCCGTATTTCTCTTGCGGAGAATATGGATGTCCTGCGCAATATTTTAGACGTGTTGGGGCAATGGGGAAAGAAAGGGGGGCTTGAAGTCGTTGCAACTTACGCCAATGCTGACCTGGGGGGAAAGGAAATTAACGAACATCTGGAACAGGCTGCCGCTGAATCCCCCTGGCTCAAAGTCTGTTCCAGCCTGGGGCAGTTGCGCTATGTGAATATGCTGAGGCAGGTCAGGTTTATGCTGGGCAATTCCTCCAGCGCAATTTTTGAAACCCCCACCCTGGGGCTGCCTGCCATAAATATCGGCGAACGCCAGAAAGGAAGGAGGCTCACCCCCAACATTATTCAGTGCGGCCGCAGCAGAGAGGCGCTTGCAGACGCTGTAAACAAAATCCAGTCACAAAAGTTTCCGGAAGCAAGGCAAATACCCTGCCCTTACGGCGACGGCAGATTCTCAGAAAAAGCCCTTGCTGCAATAAAAACCGGACTTGGCTGGGGAAGAAAAAAACTTCTGACAAAACGATTTGTAGATTTGCCTCCGCTGCCCTGAAGCTGCAACGGGATTGGCAGATTGTGAAAGCGGCGGGCAGGATTTATTCTTGTGAGCAGCCCTGTGCAGAAAAATCAGCAACACGCACTGCTGTTTATTTATGAGCTTCTCTTAACCGCTAAGGGAGCTTGCCTACCTTTGGAGTGATAACTCTGAGATTTTAAGAGATTTATACTCTGCAATTCTTAAAAACGGTGCGTATTTTCATTGCCATATCCAACTTCAGCTTTTTATTCCGTCTGAATCAGTTGTTGCCATAAATTTTACTTGCATTTTCTTGCTGGAAGATGCTACTTCTCTTTAAAATTAACAGTTTATCCTGGGGGCGTCATATGTATTTTCCATACAAATCAGCAAGATTATCCAGTTTGTTTTTTATTTTGTGCCTGTTGATTCTTACAGGCTGTAAGGTTGAAAACAATCTGCGGGTAAAACAGTCGCAGCTTGTCGGCGACAGACAGATGTTGGAAACCACCATAAAAATTGAAGTTTCGTCATGCACCAGCCACAGCGACAAAACCCAGCCTTCAAGCTCGCTGATTGAGGCGAACAATATTGTAAAGGAACTTTTTGACGAGTCGGAGTTCGATGGATGTCAGCAGGAAGGCTTTGAATCATTCGCGACTTATATCGTACCGGCGGAGGTTGGAACTTTGTCAGGGGAAGAAATGAGGGAGTACACGCCGGGGGGTATTTCCCTTATACGAGTGGAGGGGGCGGATAAAAGCGCAGCAGTTTTGTTCATGCTCTCCGGTGAAATTCGTGAAAGAATTCAAATGCAGAATAAGGACGCATTTTCAAATGATTTCAAGTTCCACGCCAATATCAGACTTTCCAACAACACAGATGCGGAGCTGATCGTTTTCCCAAATTCTGTGTATATTGATAAGCTCCCATATGCGTATCCGCCGTCAGGTGATGTCTCTCTTGCCATTCCAGCTAAGGAATCGGTGAATATTGAATTGTCTGATGTATCCTCAGATTTTCTCATTATGCATGGGACAGCCTTTCTTTATTTTGAAAAAGGTATATGAGCTTAGGGGGAGAATTACAGAGTGCTGAGGGGATATCTTGGGCAGGCGGGTATTGAACATATGCCTGTCTACTAAGTAAGTGTGCAATATTGTAAGACGCGATATCGCTTTGGGTTTCAGACCATTACTGCATAAGTAAAGGGGATGCCGGGGGGGAGGGCATCCCCTTTCTTGGGGGGTGATGTATCAGCTTTCGCTGACTGCTCAGGCATTAACACAAGGGGGTTGTGTTGCTTCAGGGGGTTATGAGCAAGTATGTGTTACGCCGTTAACGGCGTTGTTTTCAATTTACTGCATCAGTTCA
>JAFQMU010000184.1 GCA_017421085.1 Desulfovibrionaceae bacterium
TTAAACCGAGCATTCCGAACAGCAGCTCGAGCAGATAATCCATGGGGAACACCGGCAGCAGGGCCAGCCGCTCCGGCATGACCACGCTCAGAAAGGCGTTGGCAACAGGAAAGAGCAAAAATGCGCAGGCCACAGACAACCCGCACACCCACCCGATAAACGGCCGCCACCCCGCCACCCAGATGGAACGGTGCCCGGCCTCGATCTTGTTAATTTCCCGCTGTCCGTTTGCTTCAGCCAACTGGGCTTCCAACAGAGCGCGGCGATATTCCTCTTCCGCCCTCTCTCTGGCATTTTTGTCAGGTATCAAATCAAGCAGCTTCTCCACTGCCGGCCCGATAATAGGAATAAAAGAAGTCAGGCTCATTTAATTTTCTCCATCCATTCCCGCGTGGGCCCCAGGTCAAGATGCACAAACCCCCGGCGCGGGTAACGCCCCACCCCGGTAAACCCGGCCTCGCGGGCCAGGTTGATAAAGCGCGCCTGCTCCTGGGGCGGGCAGGGTATATCAAAGGCAATTTTCAGATGCTGGCTGTTTTCTGTGCCGCCCACTTTGCGGTTATGTTTTTTACAGCGGTGGCCGGAGTTGATGATAATCGGCCGCTCCCAGAGTTCCCGCAGCTCCTGCAGGGCGTCCATGCTGATGGATGGCGACGTGCCCGCCGGGTCAAGCCAAAGCTCGCCGCAGCATTTGCAGGCAACCTCATAAGGCTTGAAATTCTTCCAGAGCCACTCGCCTTTATATTCAGAATAATGAGAATAAACGCTCATAAAAAATCCCCATGTTTTAGCTTAAGCATAACATGGGGTTTAAAAACGGCGCAGCGTAAAGGCAGCGTGAACATAGCGCTGGGTTAGCGTGACATATACTTGACAGCTTTTGCGTTTTTTCGCTTTTTGCCCATTATTCTTGACATGGTATCAAACAGCGGTATTATAAATAATGAATAACAGAGCAAAAAAAACACTGCTGGCAGTTTTCACCGAGCCCACTCTCAAAAGTCTGGCCTGGGCTGATATCGAAGCGCTTTTCCTTGCTTTGGGTGCGACAGTTGCCGAAGGCAGCGGATCGCGGGTAAAGTTCGACCTTAACGGCAAAACCATTGCTTTTCACCGCCCACACAAACCCAAAACTGCCCGGGCCTATCAGGTTGAACTTGCCAGAGAATTTTTAATGAAAATCGGGATAAGACCATGAAAAACACCATGACCTACAAAGGCTATGCAGGCACAGTGGAATACAGCGAATCAGACGCAGTTTTATTTGGCCGTATTGCCGGCATTGACGATATCATCAGCTATGAAGGTGAGAGCGTCGGCGAATTGCGCCAGGCCTTTCAGGAAGCAGTAGACGATTACCTGTCTCATTGTGAGGCTACCGGCAAGACGCCCAACCGCCCTTATTCGGGCAAGTTTACCCTGCGCATCGACCCGGCGCTCCATGCCCGTCTGGCAGCCCGGGCCCAGGCCATGGGCAAAAGCCTTAACCAATATGCGGCTGATCTGCTGGCTCAGTCCTGAGGCTGTGGGCAACCCTCCAGGCCTGCAACTGATTATACTCAGCCGAGTAGCGTTTGTTAGGCCCGCTTCCATGCACGGCGATTGGGGCCCCGCATTCAACCATGCGGTTAATAGCATCCCTTCCGCACTTAAACACCCGGCTTATTTCAGCCGCGCTGGCCAAATGCCAGGGCTGCATTACAGGAGGGGCAGCTTTCTGCATAATTCCGTCTCCCGAATCTCAATTTCCCAGCGCGGATTACTGGAATAGTATTTTCCGGTGCCTGGCAGATACTCCACCACCTGGCGGTCATCTTCCCAGAAATTGGAAAGGGTCAGGCAGTCCATAACGTGCTTGAGCAGGTTGTCGATGTCCGGCCGGGTCATTGGTCTTATTTGCCCAGCCGCAGCCGCGTCTTTCCATTTCTGCGATTTGCAGCGAGGTATGGGCAAATAAGCCCGCACACCCAGCGCAATCTGGCCTTTTAAGGCTTCTGCCGGGCGGTAA
>JAFQMU010000185.1 GCA_017421085.1 Desulfovibrionaceae bacterium
CAGCGGTGAACTGGGTGAGGATATCCAAGCAATGGTCAGACAGGAAGCCGTGCACCTGCTCTTCGGCGCCCCTGAAATGGAACGTTCTCCTGGGAAAACTGCCATATATAACCGCGCCTATCTGCTCGACCCTGCCGGCCGCACGCTGAATTATTATGATAAAGAACATCTGGTCCCATTTGGGGAATATGCCCCGTCCTGGCTTCGAATTCCAATTTTGGAATTTCTGCTTGAGCAGGTAGGCAATCTCGATCCCGGCACACATACGGCTCCACTGCGCATATCCACCCCTGTCTGGGAAGCGCGCATCGGGATGCTCATCTGCTATGAAGCAATTTTCCCGGAGCTGGCCCGTAAAAGGGTCGCTGACGGCAGCAACATTTTCCTTACCATCAGCAATGACGCCTGGTTCGGCGATACGTCCGCCCCGGAACAACATCTGCAACTTGCTGCAATGAGGGCGGTTGAACAGGGAAAATGGCTGGTGCGGGCTACCAATACGGGAATTTCCACCATCATCGATCAGCATGGACAACGCAGGGTCCAAAGCGGTCTGTTTACCACCGAAACGCTCAGCGCCCTCGCCTATACTCAGGAAGGAACTACCCTTTTTTATCTTATCGGCCCGTACCTGCCTTATCTGCTGATATTTACTCTGGCTTTACTGCTCATTTCAGGGTATATTGAAAGACGGAAAACATAAAAGGGTGTTAAAATGTCGCAAATTCTTGATTTGAAAAGCCGCTTTACCCAGCTGGAAGAAAGTTCTGAACAAATCCGGAGGAGTCTTTGACCCCTCAGGCAGACAGGAACGGCTTGCTGAAATAGAAAAAGAACTCGGAAAACCAGGAGCCTGGGATACCCCTGAAAAAATGACTCCGATTTTGCAAGAGAAATCAAGTCTGGAAGCTGAGCTCTCTCAGGTCGGCATGCTGGACAAACTGCGCGCCGACTTGAACGACTGGTTCATCATGGCCCAGGCTGATTCCGGGGCGGAAGAGGCGGAACTGGCGCTGCTGATTGAAGAACAGCTGAACAGCTTTGAGAACCTGCTCTCAGAGCTCGAACTGGCCATGCTCATGGACGGAGAAGAAAGCGGCCTGGGAGCCATTCTCGAAGTACACTCCGGGGCAGGCGGCGTAGATGCCCAGGACTGGGCGGAAATGCTTCTGCGCATGTATCTTAGGTTTGCAGAGGCAAATAGCTGGAAAACCGAATTTCTTGACTACACTGAAGGCGATGAAGCAGGAATAAAAAGCGTAATTATCAGAATCCCCGCACAAAACGCCTTTGGCTTCCTGCGCGGAGAACGGGGGGTGCACCGGCTGATCAGGATATCTCCTTTTGATTCGTCAGGCCGACGGCACACATCGTTCGCTTCAGTTGATGTCATCCCAGATGCAGGCGATACCATCAACATAGAAATCAATGATGCTGACCTGCGCATAGATACCTTCCGGGCAAGCGGGCCCGGCGGGCAAAAAGTAAACAAGACCAGCTCGGCTATCCGCATCACCCATATCCCTACCGGAATTGTGGTGCAGTGCCAGAATGAAAAGTCGCAGCACCAGAATAAAGACTCAGCCATGCGGGTGCTCAGATCCCGTCTGTATGAGCTGGAACTGAAAAAACGGGAATCAGCCAAAAAGGCTGATTATGATGAAAAAGACATTATCGCCTGGGGAAGCCAGATCCGCACATATACGCTGCAACCATACCGATTGGTAAAAGATCACCGCACCGGCACAGAGGTCGGAGATGTCGAAGGCGTACTTGATGGTAATCTTACCAGATTTTTAAAAGATTATTTGATATTCAAACATGCCAAACAAAAAAGTTAACATTCCCGAACTACCTCCTGATTCGGCAGACGGCCTGCTGCAGGACATTGACGTTCTGCATAATGCCATTCTGTCTGCAAGCGAAGAGGCCAATCCTTCCGGTGAAAACGGTGGGCTGCTTGCAATTGTCCGCCTGCTGGGGGGAATCAGCAAAGAGCAATGGGACAGCCTTGCTGAACGGTACCACCTTGACCAGTGGCTTGCCATTGATCTGAGCACTCCTTCCACCCGTGAGATGGCCCTGCTTTATAAAAACATGCAGGATCTGGCCAGCCGAAAAGGCAACGATGAACTTACCGGATTGCCTACGCGTGAAATATTTATGCGCAACCTGCAACTGGAGCTGGAGCGCCTGAAGCGTCAACCGGCCGACCTGAGCGTAGCAAGCCTCGATGTAGACGGCATCAGGCAAATAAACAGCAAATGGGGTCACAACATGGGCGATGAGGCGCTTAAACGCCTGGCCCGCGACCTCATGGACACAAAGCGGGTTTATGATACAGCCGCCCGCATGGGCGGGGAGAAATTCGCCCTCCTGCTGCCGGGAGCCGGTCTGAACCGGGCCAAAGCCATTGTGCAGCGCCTGCTGAATGAATTCCGCCAGAACAAATTTTCTTCCCCTTCCGGCGAGGAATTTTCCGTCACTTTTTCGGCGGGCATAGCCACATTAAGCAACGACAGCGCCCACAGTTGCGAACAAATAATGGAGGCTGCTGAAAAGGCCCTAAAACAGGCGAAAGAAACCGGTTGCAACAAAGTTGTGGCTACTCAAATTTTAATTGAAGACGAAATAAGAAGAAGTATGGTGCACAGTGATGAAAAACACTTCCTTTTCTTCGGAAAACATAAAGGCTAAGCCCAGACAAAACGGCGACACCATGAGCGTTGCCATATTAAGCGGTAAAGGCGGCGTGGGCAAAACCAATCTGGCCCTGAATATCGCCCGTATGCTTTATTTAAATAATGACCCGGTTCTGCTGATGGACTGCGACCTTGGCCTGGCAAACCTTGACGTATTGCTCGGCCTGGATACGGCGTATAATCTGCATGACGTGATTTCCGGTCGGGTTGAAGCCACTGAAGCCATGGTGTCCATTGAAGGCGACTCTTTCGACTTTATCCCTGCGGCATCGGGACAGCCGGAACTGGTTCAGATGGACGATGACTCCCTTGAACTGCTTTTCAGCCAGATGGCTCCCTGTCTGGAAAACTATCGCTATCTGTTTCTTGACTTAGGCGCGGGAATTTCGCCCACAGTGCTCAGTTTTGCCAGCCTGGCCCATGTGCGGATTATTGTGGTCAGCCCGGAACCCACCTCGATTACCGACGGATATGCTGTAATGAAGGTGATGAACTCACGCTACGGGCTCACTGATTTTCAAATTCTGATCAATCAGGTGAACAGCAAACAGGAGTTTGAACTCGCCAGCCAGCGCCTGTGCGGGGCCACCCAGCACTTTTTAGGCTTTGCGCCCAATATTCTGGGCTTTGTGCAACAGG
>JAFQMU010000003.1 GCA_017421085.1 Desulfovibrionaceae bacterium
GTGTGGAATCCATGTCCGGTTCCATCTCCATCCATAAGGGTACCGGATCCTGCCACGATCATCACCACTAAAAAAGTGCCGCTCATAAGAGCGGCACTTTTTTTTGCATATTAAAATTCCCCGGCGGCGGACATCACAGCTGACAGGGCGCATTAGGTCGTGAGGCTTGTTTAAGAGAAAATCTTTCTACTCCACCATTTAATTAATCAGCAGATGCAGCTGGTTAATAAGAGAAATTTCAGGGATGAAAATCCTAATAAATTTCCTGGCAACCTTAGAGAAGAGGGTACACCCGGTCCCATTCCGAACCCGGAAGTTAAGCTCTTCATCGCCAATGATACTGCATTAATCTAGAATGTGGGAAAGTAGGTCGTTGCCAGGTATGAATTTAAAAGACCCTCAGCTAACTCTGAGGGTCTTTTTTTATGCCTGGGCCTGTGCTGCGGGCCTTACATCCTGCGTTTTTAGCAAATACCAGGTTTATTTTAAAACTCCCTCATATTTATAAGGGGCTTTTTTATTACATTGCTTTTCTTCAGCGTTTTCTGCCTGATTGCCAAAACAACCTCTGCCAGAGCAACTGCCATTGTCAATGGCAGTTCCCTCTAAACCTGCCCTCGCTATGCATGATTTGCAATCAGCAGGTCTCTAATACCGAGCAGGCATTCTGGGAGTGTTCGGTAAACTGCTTTGTCCGCTTGCCACTGACGACAGATGGGCCTTCTTACTCTGTATTCCCCCGCCCCATAAGCTTTAATTTTTCGTTATGCCTCTCCTGCAACTCAGTTGCGGGGGCTGAGTTGCCCTGATGAGATAAAATGGCGAAAAAGTATACTTTTTGGTCATCTGTTTTATTCTCACGTAAACTTTGAAGCATATAATTCTTGGGTCAGATATGGGGGCAGGGTCAGGACAGGTCATTTATCGGCCGGATATTGATGGGATGCGGGCTTTGGCCGTTATGGCAGTGCTTATTTATCATGCATTTCCAAACTTGTTGCCGGGTGGTTTTGTAGGGGTAGACGTTTTTTTTGTGATTTCCGGATATCTTATCACTGGTATTTTGTTGCGTGAGCAAGATAACGGCACATTTTCATTTCTAAAATTCTATGCCAGGCGAGTGCGTCGTCTTTTCCCTGCGTTGTTTTGTGTTTTAACCGCATCGCTTGTATTCGGTTGGTTTTGTCTGTTCAGTGATGAATACAGGTTATTGGGCAAACATACTTTCGGTGGGGCAAGCTTCACTGCCAATTTTTTTTATTGGAAAGGCGTTGGTTACTGGGATGTGAGCCGTGATCTGAAACCATTGCTGCATCTGTGGAGTCTGGGCATTGAAGAGCAGTTCTATATTTTTTTTCCCATATTTCTCTTTGTAGTCTGGAAAAAAAGAATTCCACCTTTTATTTTTCTGACTGGTTTACTGCTGGTATCATTTGCCCTGAACCTTGTATTTCACAGAATTGAGCCTGCCCTGGATTTCTATTCGCCTTTTACCCGTTTTTGGGAATTGCTTTGTGGTGCAATTCTTGCCTGTATGTATCGGCATCAGGTTTTCCTAAATCTATGTAGGGGCTCAGTAGTCAGACGTCTGTTTCTATTTGATAATTCTGAAAGAGGGAGACGTGTTTTTTATGATTTCGTGTCGCTGCTGGGAACTTTATTGCTGCTTGCAGCTGTGTTCTGTACGGAAGAGAGTTATTTTCCCGGTTTTAAAGCGCTGCTGCCGGCAGCGGGAACAGCTCTTCTTATTTTTGCCGGTCCAAGCGGTTGTATCAACCGGTTTATATTTTCTCATCATTGTATGGTTGGTATAGGCTTGATTTCATATCCATTATATCTTTGGCACTGGCCATTGCTTTCATATGCAATAATTTTAGACGGGCCGTATACGGGAGTGTGGGAATGGCGTTTGATCCGTTTGGCATGCCTTGCGATTTCATTTGTTTTGGCCTTTACTACCTACAGTTATATAGAGAAACCCATCAGATTTGGTAAAAGAAAACAAAATTTAAAAACTTTTGCTGCTGTTTGCTCTATTGGGGCTGTCGGGTTGCTTGGCTTGGGGGTATATGCGCAAAATGGTTTTCCTGGGCGGTTCCCTCAGTCAGAATTAATAGAAGCCCAGTTTAAAAGAGCGCCGGCATCCAACAGTGAGGGGTATGCATATGCACCAGAGCTGGATGAGTTGCGGTGTATATATAAAAGTGCAGGCTCAGATCGTACAGTGGCGCTGTTGGGCGACAGCCATGCACAATTTGCATTTCCCGGTATGGCGGATTTTAACTACGGGGTAGGTTTGAATACATTTTATGTTGGTTTGCGCCCAGGTGTGCAGGATGAAAAGCCAGAGCAGTTTCAAATGTTATTTGATGTCTTGCGCAATAAGAGTGATATTAAGGATGTATTTCTTATTTACCGCGGGGTGTTATATATGAAAGGATGGGATACGGACGGCTATCAGACTGGCTTATATCCAGGATATGAAGCATTTTTACAAAATGTTATCAACCGTTTGAACGGTATTGGCAAGCGGGTTTATCTGGTCAGTGAAAACCCGGTATTTGCCGAGCATCCGAAAAATTTTATTAAGCGCCCTTTCCGTTTATGCGGAACAGAATCATTTCCAGTTATGGCATTAAGCGAGGTAAGAGAACATCAGTATGATTATCTGCAAATGCTTGCCCGTCTGGAAAATGCAACTGTAATTTACTCGCTTGATTCTTTTTGCCCGGATGAGGAATGCCGCATGTTTTCAGATAATGGCGTGCCGCGTTATTACGACCGCGATCATCTGTCTATGGATGAAGGCAGCCGCTATCAGGCTGAAAAAGTGCTCGCCCCTTATCTTGAAGCAATAGCTCGCGACATCCCCTGACGGCAAAATAAGTAAGCATAAAAATCCCGGCAGATTTTTATATTATTCTGCCGGGATAATTACATGACTCACATGTTTATGAAGTTCGGTCCATATACATGGGAACTGTCATCGCGCCTGATACAAGGGCTTTGCTGTAGGCCCTCTGCTGCCGGGCATTCTGCTTTCCCTGTTTGAACTCTTCCTGCAGGCTGGCATAAAGTTTTTTGGCTTCAGCTGTCAGTCGTAGTTGCAGGGCCTGCATCTCAATCAGCTTTGCCTTGAAGTCATCAGCGATATCTGCCTCAAAGAACAGTCCGGCCTCACGAACCATGGCAATTCTTTTCTTAGCGTGCAGTTCCGCCTCTTCAACCTCTCCAGCCTGCAAACATGCCAACTCTTTGTTGCCAAGGCGCAGCGCTTCATCCAATTTGCGAAGGCCCTTGTTCATACTTCACCTTTTAACTGTCAGCCGGGAATATTGCTTTTGATATAGTCGATGCACTTTTCCCAGTTATTCATTGCGGGCAGAAACTCATATTCCAGCAGGTCGGAAAGCAGAATCCAGTCTTCATTTTCCAGAACCTCACTCATTTCAGTGAGAAGCTCGGAAATTGTTTCCGCATTCTGGGCAAATTCGGGGACAACTTTTTCCACTCCCACATATTCATTGCGCAGCAGAGAGATCATTCCCAGGAAATCGCGGGTGACATCAAGAAGGTCTTGAAATAACTCAAGGGCTTCAGAGTCGTCGGCCCGGCGGAACAGGGCGGCAATTTCCTTTGCCCCGGCATTCATAATCTGAATCACCTTCCCAAGTTCTTCAGTAATGTTCCGGGCCATTTGATTAAGGGGAACAGACTGAATTTCCAGATGTTCAATTTCTTCAGTTTCAATATCTTCCGCCTGATGGGGGTAAATTTCAGAAAACTGCTCTTTGTTTACAAAGATATCGGTGATGATGCGCTCTTTCATGCTGTTGTCTTCCATCACCTTAATCAGCACTTCCTGCAGATTTTCAAAAGAACTGAGCTTGATATCAGCCTCACGGCCGTCAATTATAATCATAAACTTCAACCTCCTCGATAACGGGCGTATTACGAATTTGCATACATATACAGGTCCCCGCCCGAAATCGGGCCGGAAAAAATTGACACTATAACAGCAGACTATTTTCGCTATGCAAATTAAATGCCGGGTTGGAAATGTTTGTTTTTTTTCTGAGGCAGCGGCGGCTGATGTCGGGCGCAATTCAAAATACATGGCCGTTCATTTATGTTTAAATCTGTGCCGAAGGTAAAAGTGATTGTGGCTGCTGGATTGAGCTTAAGCAAATATCTGTTTCCATAAAACAGGTCTTGCACTTGCAGGTTTTTGCCGATATAAATGAGTGATTGGTTTAAGAACGGCGCTGCCGTAATAAATTAACCTGGAGATATCATGCGTAAATCATCCATCGGGATAGCCGGAGAAGGCGCCCCAAGTCTGTTGCTGCTTGCTCTTGCAACGCTCGCTTCCGCCATGCTCGGCTGCACGCTTTTTACGGTATTGTTTTTTCTCCTTTTTGCTTTCTGTCTTCATTTTTTCCGAGATCCAGAGCGGATTGTGCCCCGGGGAGAGGGCATAGCCGTGAGCCCGGCTGACGGCAGAGTGGTAAGCATTCGTACAGCCTCTGACCCGATAACGGGAAATCCCCGGCAATGCATGGGAATTTTCATGAATCTCACTAATGTGCATGTAAACCGCCTTCCTGTAGATGGGGAAATTCTGGATATCCGCTATTTCCCCGGAAAGTTTATTAATGCCGCCTGGGACAAAGCCTCTACTGATAACGAGCGCTGCGCCTACCTGGTCAAAGACAGCGCCGGTAATGAATGGACTGTGGTGCAGATTGCCGGTCTGATTGCCCGCCGGATAGTTTCATATGTTGAGCCGGGTGACAAACTTAAATCCGGTCAGCGAATGGGGATGATCCGCTTCGGGTCGCGCGTGGATGTTTATTTGCCGGAAGGGTTTGAGCCTGTTGTCGGCGTAGGCGACAGGGTTTGGGCCGGTGAAACGCTTATCGCCAAAAATCAGGATAAAGCCGCATAACACATTAACAGTCCCGACCGGCAGAGGCGGGAAAAGCAGTTGTTTATGAACAAAATTCCTCCACATAAAGGTGTATATATTCTCCCAAACCTGATTACCACTGCAAGTCTGCTGTGCGCCTTCACCGCTTTGGTCTGGGTGAGCAAGGGGTTGTTTGAAACTGCGGCTGTCGCTATTTTTTTTGCAGCCCTGCTTGATGGGCTTGACGGTAAGGTAGCCCGGCTTACCAACAGCAGCAGCCTGTTTGGGGTTGAATATGACTCTCTGGCTGATTTGGTCGCCTTTGGGGTTGCTCCTGCATTTCTGCTTTACCATTGGCAGATAGGAGAATTTGGACGCTACGGCATGGCTGTCTGTTTTGTTTTTGTATCCTGTGGCGCCATGCGCCTTGCCCGCTTCAACATTACCACCACCTCCGGGGCCAGCAAGAAGTTCTTTGTTGGCTTGCCTATCCCAGCGGCCGGCTGCACCATCGCTGCTCTGGTTTTGTTTATGCCTCATCTCCCCGAAAACTTTTACAGCTGTCTCCCCTATTTCTGCCTGGGACTGGGGCTGCTTCTCGGGGTTCTCATGGTCAGCCGGGTGCGTTACTATTCATTCAAAGATTTTGGAATAGTAAAGGCCTACCCTCTGCGTTCCATGGTTGTGGCCCTGTTGGTGCTTGTCATAATATTTGTCAATCCCAAACTCATGGCTTTTCTTATTCTGCTTGGGTATGTGCTGGCAGGTATGATTCATACTGTTGTTTTGCTGGTGCGCAGCCGCAGGGTTGTGCCGCCTGCTGAGCCGGGAAATTAAGGGTTCCGGCCCGGAGTGAGGCTCTGTTTACCAGCAAGCTTAGAGGGTGTCGCCTGCTGTCTTAGGAAAGCTGGGCCAGATGATGATTTGGCTTCCGGCGTAATGACGGAAGAAGTTTGAACAGCAGGTTTATTAATCCCTTTACTTGATAGAGAAGGGGAAGCCTGGAAAGCCCAGGGCAATGATGCGGCATGGCAGCACAGCTCGCTCCCTAACCCGCCTCCTCAGCGCCTTCTTAACAATGACGGACAAGTGACATTAAAATGTGTCTTGGCGGCATGGCATCAAACCTGGCTAA
>JAFQMU010000186.1 GCA_017421085.1 Desulfovibrionaceae bacterium
GCGCATGCCGGGCATGGACGGCCAGGAAACCCTGATGCGCATTCTGGAAATGCACCCTGAGCTGCCGGTAATCATGCTCACCGCTCACGGCACGGTAGACACGGCTGTTGAAGCCATGAAGCGCGGCGCCTACGACTACCTTTCCAAACCTGCCGACAATGATGAACTCATTGCCGTGCTGGATAAGGCATGGGAATATTCCATGCTTATTCTGGAAAATGACAACCTGCGCCGCAAGCTGCAAAACTCCGACCCCTCGGTGGAAATAGCCGGCTCCAGCCCCGCCATCCGCAAAGTGGTGGACTTTATTCGCCAGGCCGGGCCCAGTGAAGCCACTGTGCTGGTAATGGGCGAATCGGGAACCGGCAAGGAGCTGATTGCCCAGGCCCTGCACGATGCCAGCACCAGGGCCGACAACCCCCTGGTCAAGGTAAACTGCGCCGCCCTGCCGGGCGAACTGCTGGAAAGCGAACTCTTCGGTTATGTAAAAGGCGCGTTTACCGGGGCGGTGCGTGACAAACCCGGCCGCTTTCAACTGGCCCGGGGCGGCACAATATTTCTTGATGAAGTGGGCGAACTGCCTTTTCCTTTACAGGCAAAACTGCTGCGGGTGCTGCAGGAAAGAGTGGTTGAGCCTCTGGGCGGAGTGCACTCCGTGCCGGTAGACGTGAGAATTATTGCAGCCACCAACCGTAACCTGAAAAATGAAGTTGCCCGGGGGGAATTTCGCGAAGATCTCTATTTTCGCCTGAATGTATTGGAGATTGTATCTCCGCCCCTGCGCGAACGCCTGGAAGACCTGCCTATTCTGGTCAGCCGCCTGCTCGATAAATTATCGCGGAAAAACCGCAAACAGATTCAGGGCGTCAGCCCGGCGTTTCTCGATGCCCTCTACGGCTACTCCTGGCCGGGAAATGTGAGAGAACTGGAAAACGTGCTTGAACGCGCTCTGATTCTTGCCCGCACAGATTTCCTTACCCCTGACTCCCTGCCTGCGGAAATTTTGCAACCGGCCCCGCAAATCCACTCCGCCCCGGAGCAGAACCCTCCCCGCGGGCATGTCCAGCCAGGCCGCGCTCCTGAACCGGCTCAGCTTATGCAGGGAGCAGAGCTGTCCGCTCCGCCGCATTACGCTCAGGCCTATCCGCCTGCTCCCGGCTATCAAGGAAAACCAGAGGGCTATTATCCTGAAAATGCCGCCTCAGGGTTTAACCCGACCGGCACGCCGCCTGCTCCGGCAAACCCGGCTCCCCCCTCCCTGGAAGACGCGGAGCGGGAAGCCCTGCAAAAGGCCCTCGAAGCCTGCGGCGGGCACAGAGAACGCACGGCCGATGCGCTGGGAATCAGTCGCCGCACCTTGCAATACAAACTGAAAAAATTCGGTCTTATCCGCCGCTGAACAATATGGAAAATGCTCTGCAAAATTTAATCAACTCTGTTACCCCGCCCGATGCAGGGATGATTTCAGAAGGGCAGGCCCATCTGGACAGTCTGACCAAACCGGTCGGCAGTCTGGGCAGGCTGGAAGAAATCGCCTTACAGCTCTGGCGCATTCAGGGGGCGCGTCCCCTCTGCTGCGACCCAGCACTTATTTATACTGCGGCAGCAGATCACGGTCTCACTGAAGAAAAAATCGGCATCTACCCGCCGGAAGTGACCAGACAGATGGTTGAAAACTTTCTGAACGGGGGGGCGGCCATCAATGCCATGTGCAGCGCTCTGAATCTGGAGCAGATTATCATCGATGCCGGCTGCTTCGGCCCCTCTTTTCCCCCACATCCCAGGCTGCTGGAAATGCGGGCAGGCTGCGGCACCGCCAACTTCTGCAAGGGGGCGGCCATGACCGCCCGGCAATGCCTGACCTGCATCAGTAATGGCATAAGTCTGGCCCGGAGAGCCGCAAAACAGCAAATCAGGTGCATCGGACTGGGAGAAATGGGCATCGGCAACAGCACGGCGGCAGCAGCCCTTTTCTGCGCATACCTCAACCTGAAGCCGGAAGAAGTCTGCGGGCCGGGAGCAGGCCTGCCCCCGGGAGGGCTGACCCATAAAACCGCGGCGCTGCATCAGGCCCTGCAAATAAACCGGGCAGCTCTGCAAACGGAAGATCCCCTCCAGATTCTCACTGCCCTGGGAGGCTTTGAAATTGCAACGCTGACCGGAATTATTCTGGGAGCAGCCCGTGAAAAAATCCTGCTGGTAGTAGACGGCTTCATCAGCACCGCCGCCTATGCAGCTGCCTGGAAACTCTGCCCCCCCATAAGCGACTATTGCATTTTCAGCCATACATCCCAGGAAAAAGGGCATAATCTGGTTCTCTCACGCCTCGGCAGGCGTCCTCTGCTTGACTTGGGAATGCGCCTGGGAGAAGGCACGGGAGCCGCTCTGGCCATAGCCCTCATTCGCAGCGCTGCGGCTGTCTTCAACCGGATGGCCACATTTGACGCCGCGGGAATCAGCAAAGCAAAAGGCGGAAAATATGAATAACAACCCAGATTCCAGCAGCGCTTTTCTTTCAACTCCTTCAGTTGATGCGGAGGGGTCAGGAAGCAACAATTCAACGCTGGAACTCAGACATATCTATAAAAATTTCATTGTCAAAAAAGGAGCGCTCGGTCAGCGGGGAGCGCTGAGAGCCGTCAACGATGTAAGCCTCACCCTGCAAAGAGGAGAAACTCTGGGGCTGGTGGGGGAGTCAGGCTCCGGCAAATCCACGCTGGGGAAAATCGCCGCCGGGCTGTTGCCCCCAAGCAGCGGAGAAGTCTTGCTTTACGGGAAAAAAGTCGACAAGCCCGGTGAGCAGCCGATTCAGATGATTTTCCAGGACTCTTCGTCCGCCCTCAACCCGCGCCACAGCATTGGCTGGAGCGTGCGCGAGC
>JAFQMU010000187.1 GCA_017421085.1 Desulfovibrionaceae bacterium
ATATATATCAATGTATTTCATTTATAATTGAAATTGGCAACTGAATTCATGGTCCCGGAATCAACGCTGAATACACCTGCGGAAAAAGGCACAATGCCCTAAATCCGGCTCAAAGGCAAGCCCTTGTACCTGTTATTTTTCAATCAGGCAAGCTAATTTTTCCTGAACTTTTTTCCCGCAAAAATAAATTGTTCCCCCTGGGTAAGTTCCCCTGAGCTGCAACGATAAAATCAGATGCTGCGCCGGAGCCGACACAGCCGGGCTCTGCTCCTGCTGAAGCCAACGGTCATTTCTTCAGTCATC
Organism: Desulfovibrionaceae bacterium; assembly: GCA_017421085.1. Lineage (GTDB taxonomy): Bacteria > Desulfobacterota > Desulfovibrionia > Desulfovibrionales > Desulfovibrionaceae > RGIG1962. The sequence goes on from JAFQMU010000187.1 coordinate 304, forward strand.
GCCGGATCAGGCGGAGATCATTCGCCGGATGGAATAAACTCCTCTGCGGACGGAGGGGCGGCGGCCTGAGGGGCAGTTTACTTTTCCTCTTCATTGTCGGGCCGTTGCAGCCCCGGCATTTTCAGTGGATTAGAGCCTCCGGGCTGAATGACCACGGCCTTTACTCCCCAGCCCGGCAGGTCGAAGCCGATTGCATCTTCAGCCCGGCCCAGCATTTTTCCGCTGAAAGGATCAAGCAGTTTTGCCCCTTTCAGTGAACCGGCCTGGGGAATTTCTTTTAACTGTACGCTCTCGCTGCTTCTGCTTCGGTTGAAGTTTGTCGCTGCAAGCAGAATTCCCCGATTGTCCGGAAGTTCTGTTACCAGAATTACCGCTCCCCTGCCGGATGTCTTTATTCTGCCCAGATAGCGCCCTCCGGCCACTCCGGTGCGGTCGCGCATTGCAGCCAGCTGGCCCAGGCGATTCAAAAAGGAGTTTTGGGTTTCAGACTGGATGTCAAGCCCGGGATAGAGGGTGGGGAGAGCAACGACCCCCCGTTCGGAAATCTGGATGCGCCTGCGTTCTCCCAGCAGGCTTACCCCGCCAGACTGGGGCTGCCCCGGCTCCCCTTCCTGCGAGTAGACTTCATCGGGAATCCAGCCGGGAGGCAGGGCTCCCATAATATCATGGGCCGGGATAACAAGCAGACCGGGCTGGGCAGCCAGGAAAAAGGCCAGGGCTTCATGACCCTGTTGTATTTTGCTTTTTTGAGAGCTGGAAATATTTTCTTCCGGCTTCAGCCCCAGGGCAATGGCGGCCAGGGCGGCCCCGCTTGCAAACAGCGATTTTTTGTGCAGAAGATTGGAAACGCCGGGATAGTCGAGCAGCTCAGCGTAGGCCTCACGGGCTTCGTAAAAACCGTTGTGGTAGAGTAAGCCGTCTTCGCCGGGCAGGCTGTGAACCATGCGGGCGAGCTCAATGCCTTCAGCCGCTGTTCTGTCCAGAATTATTCGGAGCAGGGCCGCGTTGCCGGTAATCAGGGCGTGCCCGGACCCGGTGGTGAGCAGAACATCATCTGCAAAATCCTGTTTCCGGGTCAGAAAGGCCTTGAGCCAGGGCAGGGAGAGATCGCCGCGGTTCCAAGACCAGCCGCCGTAGCGGCGCACTTCCTGCCCCACATCTGAGGCGGCGCCAAGGCCCGGTTCCAGGGCTGCATCGGCCGCTACCGGTTCAGCGTGTGGCATCAGCCCGTACAACGGTTCAAAACTGACGCTGACCAGGGCCGCTCCCAGTTCGCCTACTCCCCGCACAATACTCCCGCTGACAATTCTGCGTCCGGCCGCGCTGGGGTCGCCCCAGTTGAGCGCCGCACGCCGGGGGCTCTCGTAATAACGATAGGCAAAGCGGCGCATCTGGCCGTCCAGGCCGCGCACCTTTCCTGTAGCGGCCCAGCCGCCCGGCAGCCCCAGCTGGGCTTCCTGAGTGAAAGTCGGGGCAAACAGCCCGGCTGCGCCCAGTTGAGCCGCCGCTTCAGGTGTGATTTCCTGCACGTCCCATTCGCTTTTGGCTTCGGGCAGCAGCTCCCACATGTTTTCCGGCACTTCCACCAGACAGTAGAGGCCGGGGTAGTGGCGCATGTTGCGGGCCGCCAGGAAAAAGTCGGGCCCAATGCCTGTTGCTGAAGGGATGAGATGAAGCCCGAGAATAGCCTGATTGGCATTGGCGGCATCGAGCAGGGCAAAATATTCTTTGTCTGTGCCTGCTGCTTCAGAAAATTGATAGCTCACCGGGTCATCATAATCATCCATCATATAATAGGAGCCGGACCACACTGCCCCTGAGGAAAAAGCCGGAGCCACATACAGACCGCGAATATTATTTTTGCTCAGCGCCTGCCAGACAACCGGCCGGGAGAGCAGGGCAAAGGCGCTTTGTCTGCCCTGAGTTACCAGTGTGGTAGGGTTTACATGCAGCCATACATTGGCATGTCTGAACAGCTCCGAGTGCCCCTGATTTACCGGCGAAAGCTGCCAGGGGATGCTGCTGCCCGAAACCACTCTGGCAAGCTCTGTGGAGTTGTAAAGCATTGACTGTTTTTCCAGCCATTGCGCCTGACCGGGATCGGCCCGCAGCACTTCCGGCTTGTAATCGCCGGGATTGGCCCGAGGGCGGGTGTCTGCCAGGCCGCAGCCGGATGAAACGGCGGCAAGCAGCAGGAGGGGCAGAACAGCTGAAAACAAATATTTCGACAGATTAGGCATAATTGTCTTGATTGAAGGGCTTGAACTGTTTATCTCCACCATGTTAAGATACCTGGGCGCCCGGTTCTACATAAGGCTTTTGGGACAAAGTCTTTTAAGCAGACTGAGCGGAGCGGAAGCCCTGCCCGAAGGCGGCGCCCCGGTGTGGATGAAGCTTTTTCCCCGCGCCGGCTTCAAAATGTAAGTTTGAGGGCGACCGGGGTGAGTCCTGATAAATTTATTCTTCTTCAGCCAAGGGGCCTGAATATACTGCATATTTTGAAATGTTCAAAGATAAAAGTTTGTTGAGTATAAAATCAGATTTATGCTTAACCGGAGGAAGAAATGTCATTTTTGATTGTTGATGAGCAAAAATGCCGCCGTTGCGGCGTATGTGTGGCCGAATGTCCCGCCCACCTCATTTATCTGGACGGCTATGAAGGGCATTTGCCTAAACTGCGCTACCGCGGGGAACAGGATTGCATCTTATGCGGCCATTGCGTTGCATCCTGTCCGTTTTCCGCGCTGGGGCTTGAGCCGTTGCCGTCCGAAGGTTTTCTCCCGCTGGACAGGAGCCTGAATCTCAGCAGTTTTGAGCAGGGCGAGCAGTTTTTGAAAAGCCGCCGCTCCATACGAAATTACAAAAAGGATCCCGTACCATCCGAGGCGCTGGATAAAATCATGGATATCGCCCGTTTTGCCCCCACCGCCAGTCATCGCCAGCCGGTGCGCTGGCTGCTGGTGGAGGATTCCGCGGCTGTCCGTCATCTGGCGGAGCTGGTGATTGAGTGGATGACCAGTGAACGTAAAAACAATTCGGAAATGTCAAGGCAATATCGCATGGCCGGGCTGATTGCCGGTTGGCGGCGCGGGCGCGACCTGATTTTGTGTGGCGCCCCGCATCTGGCTGTAGCCTACACCGACCAGCCGGTATACTGGGAGAGTGTGGACAGCGCCATAGCCCTGACCTACCTTGAGCTTGCCGCGCACGCTGCCGGGGTTGGGGCATGCTGGGCCGGTTTCTTCACCCGCGCCGCCAAATTTTACCCCCCCATCAAGGCTTTTCTGGGATTGCCCCAGGATGCTGCGATACAGGGAGCGCAGATGCTTGGCTACGCTGCGTATTCCTACCCGCGTTTGCCGTGGCGCAAGCCGCTTGATTTACGGAAAATCTGATAATATAGGATATTGATTATACAGGGAGTCGGGGCCTGCCTCCGGGCTCCCTGTATTTATGTACATTTGCGGCAGCATGCCTGCATGATTTCAGCATATCCCGATAAAAATTTTTCTCCCTCTGGTCAGAAAGCGGAAGCTGATTATTTTAAACTCCATGAGTCACCATATTATTATCAATACATCATTTTTTATTTTAGTTTGTTATCTGGGGGTAAGAGTTGTCCGGCATCTGCCTGTGGGCAGGATGTGGAAGTGGATGATTTTTTTGTTTTTTCTGATTTCTGCAGAGAATTTTTTCATTCATGCGCTTATCTACCGGCTCGGATATCTGGATGATGTTCCCAAATGGTTTTCACTGGGGCTGAGCGTTGCCCAGGCATCGGTGATTATTCTTGCCCTGCTTGCTCTGGGGCGGGAGCTGCTGTTTCTGGTTTGCTCCGCAGCTGGACGTCTGTGGAGGGGTAAGCAGCCTGTCCCGACTCTCAGCGTATGGGCCAGGCACATGGGTTGGAGCAGTGTGGCCTTATGCTTTCTGGCTGTGTTGATAAGCGGAAAAGGGGTGCATAATGCTCTGCAAATTCCGCAGGTGGTGGAGGTGGAAATCAGCTCTCCGCATATCCCGCCTGCGCTCGATGGATTTAAAATAGCCCAGCTTTCCGATTTGCATATCGGCTCAGGCTTTGATGCGCCCTGGCTGCACGAGGTGGTTGAGCGCACCAATGCCCTTAAACCTGATATGGTTGTGCTCACCGGCGACATGCTTGACGGCCGGGCCATGCGTATGCAGGAAGAGCTGGCTCCCCTTAACGGGCTGCATGCGCCATACGGCGTGTTTGTTATTGATGGAAACCATGAATATTATATCAGTTATTCCGACTGGTTGCGCTATATGGACACTGTGAGCGGGCACGAGCTGCTGCGCAATCATGGGGTGGTGCTGCCGGTAAACGGGGCCCGCCTGGGCATTGCCGGAGTAACCGATATTCAGGGCGCCAAAAACTGGGTGGGGCCTGATCTTGACGCAGCGGCAGCGGCTGTGTCCGGCGCTGATTACCGGATACTGCTCTGGCACAGGCCTAATCAGGCCGAACTGGCCGCAATGGCGGGTTTTGATCTGATGTTGTCCGGGCATACGCACGGCGGGCAGTTTTTTCCGGGCAATCCGTTCACTGCGCTTGTGCATAAGTATGCAATGGGGCTCTATGATGTGGACGGCATGGCGCTTTACGTCAACCCGGGCTCCAGCCTGTGGGGGCGCGTGCCCCTGCGTCTGGTGGTGCAGTCTGAAATTACTTTGCTGACCCTCAGGGCTGAAGTTTGACGGGGCAGCCCCCGGATGTGGCAGTAAAAGGGTTGATTCAGCCTGAAAATTGCTGCAATTCTTCATTTACCCCCGGAGCGCTTTGAGCTATTATTACGGCGTTTGAGCGTCACCTGCTTTATTGTTTGACGCTGACGGATGATTCAGGGGGAGTTTATGTCTGCCAAAGTTCATAAGGCGCTGTATGCGCAAATTCCTTCTTTCAGGTGCAAGGAAGGATGCACTGAGTGTTGCGGCCCCGTGCCTTTTTCCAGTTGGGAGAAGGCTCAGGTAAAAATTGAACCGGGAAAGCTGGGCCGGCGTTGCCCCTATCTGGGTGAAAGCGGCTGCCTGATTTATGAAAACCGGCCTCTGATGTGCCGCCTGTATGGAACTGTGCCGGAAATGAAGTGCCCGCACAAATGCCGCCCCGAAAAAATGCTTTCTTCCCAGGAAGGGCGGCGTATTCTGGCCAAGTATCGGAAAATGGCTGAACGGCCCTGAGGCTGTGAGGGTTAAACCTGTCTGCTCAGCTTCCGGATACATTTTTTAGTTGGCAGACGGCAGAGAGGCAACTGGTCTGCGCTTGGATTGTTGCCAAATGCTTCAAGTTGATTTTCATTGTAAAAACGGCTCCTGTCTGAAGCCGGCATCAGTTTCCGGCAGGAGCCGTCAGATTTGATTTAATAGTCATCATCGTCTTCCCAGGGTTCTTCAGGCGGCGCCTCCACAACCGCAACCTGGTACATCAGGCCGCAGTACAGCAGGCCGGTGAACAGCTCCAGCAGGTCTTTATCCACATAATATACGGTAATCAGTCCCGCCGGTATCAGGGTTATGACCTTGAAAAAGCGGCTTATTCGTTCATCTTCGAGCCATGAGCAGCAGGCAAAGCGCAGGGCAAACAGCCTGAGTTTTTGAAATACGCGAAACAGGCCAAGAGCGCACAGCAGAATAACCGCTATGGCTGCGATGTCTTCGGGCATGCTGTTCAGTTGAGTTTCCATAAATCTGGTTTGGGTAAATAAATTGTTCCGGGCCGGTATAAACCTGCGCTGTTTTCGTGACGGCGGGATAATCCCGCCGTCACGGTTGTATTTTGATTAATTAAAGCATCTTGCGCTTTTTATATCTTATGCTGATGCTGTTATTCGCTTTTTACGCCGACGGCAACGGGGCTTTGCTCCCACGCTTCAGCAGGGTCTTCTTCCGCAGCCCGTTTACGCATGGCGCGTTTATGGGTGAGCTGCGACACAATGACCATGCAGATAAGGCTCATAATCGGCCCGGCCACGGTAAAGTAAAACCAGGTGGTGTCGGGCTTGGCAATGCTTTGCATGCTGAAGCCGTTGATGATGCCGCACAGGCCTACCCGCACCGCAATGCCGCCGATCATTGCGGCTACCGCGCCGTATCCGTTGGCCTTTTTCCAGTAAAGGCCCATGGCCAGAGGCACGAACAGGCAGGAAAGAATCAGGTCAAAGCCGAAGTTGGTCAGAGTCAGAGCTGAGTCAACAGTAAGTGAGAGGTAGGCTGCGAAAATGCCCACCGCCACAATGATGATTCTGGTCAGCTGCATGAGAGAGCGGGAGCTGATTCTGGGCATGAACAGGTCCTGAATAATGTTTTTGGATATCAGGCCGGACAGCGCAATGTTTGCAGTTGCAGCCGCGCTCATTACCGCAGACAGGCAGGCGCCCAGGAAGGTAGCCACCAGCGGTACGGGCATGATATCCTGGAACATTACCGGAATAAGCAGTTCGCTGTCGGAGGCGATGCGCTCCACTGCGCTTGCGCCAAGACTGCCTTTGCCGATCATGCTGATGCAGGTGAAGGAGAGAATGACCGTTACCACAAACAGCACAAAGACTATGGCCGCCGCCACCAGAGCGGAGTTGCGGGCAGTGCTGCCTGAGTTGGCGGAAAAGGCGCGCTGCAAAAGGTCGGGGCTGGCTACCGAGCCCAGACCCATCACCATCCAGGCGGCTATCCAGGCCATCCAGCCCTTGGCATCGGCTGCTGATGCTTCCGGCAGGATGTTTACTTTTTCCTGAGGAATGGTTGAAGTCAGGGTGCTCCAGCCTGCCGACAGGCTGTTATCGCCAAGATAATATACGGCAATGGGGGTAAGCACAATCAGGCCCCCGGCTACGATTATCACCTGCACGATATCGGTTACACACACGGCCCACAGACCGCCCAGCACGGTATAAGAGCAGATTACCGCCATGGCGATAATTACCCAGGTAGTGAGTGAAAGCCCGATAAGAGAAGTGCCCACCTTGGCAAAAGTGAGAATCTGCACCGCAATCCAGAAAATAAAGGTGGAAGCGATCATCACTGTGGCGATTACGCCGGTAACTTTGCCGAAGCGCTGATAATAGTAGTCGCCCAGGGAAAGCAGCTTCATTCTCCACAGCGGTTTCATGAAAAACAGGCCGCAGATTACCAGGCAGAGCACCCCGCCAAAGGAAATCAGGCCGCCGTAATACATGGCCCCGTCCCACATGCCGTGACTGTAGAGAACTCCCGGCAGGGCAATGACTACCGTTCCGCCGAGCAGACAGGCCACCAGAGTGCCGGTGTTGAAAAACATGTTGAACGAACGGCCGCCGACCAGAAAGTCTTCAGCCCCCCTGTTCTTGCTTTTCATTATATAGCCGATGAAAATCATGCCGGCAAAGTAAATGCCAATGCCGACCAGTACTCCTGCACCATCCAACATGGTAATACCTCCAGATCCGGGTTTCATCCACCCGGAGTCCCAAACTGCACTGGGCAGTTTAATTTCAAACCGCGCAAAAAAAGGGGCGCCGCAAAAATGCGGAGCCTGTGGGAAGAGCGGTTTGAGGAAGAAAACTTAATTTAAAAACCCGATAAAAACAAAAATTTAATATGTCTTGCTTAATTATGTGTTCTTATAGTTTTCCTCTCCTTTCTCCTTTGATATTTTGATGAAGTTAACGCCTGAAGCCGGACGTTTTGAGCATATCAAGGTTTCAGGCATGCTTGCGAAGGGCGGCGCCTTTTGAAAGACGTCCATTTAACTTTCTGTTTTCATGAACCCAGGGTAAAATTATCCGATTCAGTTTATTTCATACAAAAAAGGTTTAAAATAAGTTTTATTTAACAAGAAATACTTTTACTGCAATCAAATTTAGCCTTCTCATGCTTGAATAAGCCCATATCACATTTGAGGCAGCAAATCAAGCTTTTGGGGGAAGGGATTAAGTCAAGATGCGAGTCTGTTGTTATCAGCTGCCTTTGCAGAAATGCCATCTGATACGGAGCCTTCCTGGCTGAGCAGGGGAGGTCGTATCTTAATATCCGGTTGAGGAAGCCGTAAGGCGGATCGCCGCATGGCGGGCTGTCCCGAAGTTGTCTGCCCTGTACTTTTGGCTGGTCAGGAAAGGAAAAGGGCGGGTCTGAAAGCCCGCCCTTTGAGTTTTCAATTGTGCTGCACCCTATTTGCCGTAGTAGGCGATGCGGAACAGTTCCTTCATCTGTTCCGGGGTCACGCTGCGCGGGTTGGTGCCGGTGCAGGGGTCGCCCACTGCATTTTCTGCCATGGAGTCGTGATACTGCTTGAACAGTTCCTCGTCCACGCCGTAGCCCTTGAGGGTGGCGGGGATGCCGAGGTCTTCATTCATTTTTTCAATCATTTGGGCCAGGGCTTCGATCAGCTCAGCGTCAGTGGCTCCGGGCAGGCCGAGGCGTCTGGCGATATCCACATACTTGGCCGGGGCTTCTTCGGCGTTGAAGCGGATTACATGCGGCAGATAGATGGCATTGGCGCAGCCGTGCGGCACTTTGAGAATGGCGCCGCTCTTGTGGGCCATGCTGTGCACGATGCCGAGAATGGCGTTGGAGAAAGACATGCCGGCAAGGCACTGGGCGATGTGCATTTTGCCGCGGGCTTCCATACACCCGTTATAGGAGGCCACAAGGTAGTCTTTAATCATTTCCATGGACTTCATGGCCAGGCCGTCGGTGATTTCGTTGGCCATGGTGGAAACGTAGGCTTCAATGGCGTGGGTGATGGCGTCCATGCCGGTGTGAGCCACCAGGGTTTTGGGCATGCTCTGCACAACGTTCAAATCCAGAATGGCATAGTCGGGAGTGATGTTGTAGTCGGCAATGGGGTATTTTACATGAGTTTTTTCATCAGTGATCACCGCGAAGGAGGTTACCTCGGTGGCGGTGCCGCTGGTGGTGGGAATGGCCACAAAAATGGCTTTGCGGCGCATTTCGGGCAGAGTGAAGGGCACAGCCGCCTGTTCAAAGGTCCATTCGGGATATTCATAGAACACCCACATGGCCTTGGCCGCATCAATGGGGGAGCCGCCGCCCAGACCGATGATTACGTCAGGCTGGAACTCCTGCATCTTTTTTGCACCGGCCAGAACAGTAGCCACGGTGGGGTCATTTTCCACGCCTTCAATCAGGTCATATTCCACGCCCATCTGCTTCAGGTTGTCATAAACCGCATCAAGAGCGCCGTTTTTTTTGACCGCGCTGCCGCCGATTACAATAGATGCGCGGGAAATGCCTTTAATTTTCTGCAATTCAGCAATTGCGCCTTCACCAAAATAGAGAAAACGTGGAATGATAAAGCTTGCCATAGTTAAACTCCTTGAATTTTATTGCCGGAGCGCAATGCACGCAACAAACGCCCCCCAGATTGCCGACGCTTTACGGAAGCTGCAAAGATATCGGCAGTTGCCACATGAAACATCAACAGATGCCTCTTCCCAGTATATATAAGGAAATTAAAGGGATGTAAATCAGGCACTTTCGGGTAAACAGCAAACCTTTTCATCTCATGGTTACCGAAAAGTGACCAGATGAACAGCGATGCCAAGGGTAGCTGCGCTGCTGTCGCCTTTGGTTGAGGCGAAAAAGATGTTATAGCCGCGGTTGGAGTTGAACGGAGGGTCAAGGCAGATGAGGTCTGCAGAGACATAGGGCATTTCCCGCAGAATGCACAGACAGTCGCCGTAGTGAAGGGTACTGTTTATGCATACGCCTTGTCTGCCGGTTTATCGAGGAGGGTTTTCATAAAAACGGCTCCTGTCTTTTTCCGATAAAGTTTTTTCTGTTGCCCAGGTGAGGCTGTAAAGAAATGTACCGGAAAAGTTTAATCTTCCGCCGGTTGGTCAGTGTGAGCGGCGCGATGTTTCAGATACTGTATGCTCCAGTCGTTTACCTGCCTGAAGATGGGAGTAAGGCCCATACCGATTTCCGTAAGGCTGTAAAGCACGGCGGGCGGAGTTTCGGGCAGCACGGTACGTTTAACCAGATTGTTGCGTTCAAGCAGGCGCAACTGCTGGGAGAGCATTTTTTGCGTAACCCCGGGTATCAGCTTGCGCAGTTCGCTGAAGCGTCTGACCTCGCCGTCCGCCAGATTCCAGATGATCTGGCTAACCCACTTGCCGGATAAAAGCTCAAAAGCCACCTCAAATTCATAGGTGTAGTGGCTGCAACTGATTTTATTTGTTCTGTCATCCGGCATATGCTTACCCCCCATGGAATAATAATTCAGTTTAGCGTTAAAGCGGCAAGTTGCCAAGTCCAAAGTTATTTTGCCTGATGCGATCTCTGAGTTCAGGGTTGCCGGCTGAGGAAAACGCTTAATTTATATGATATTTATTGGAGCTCTTCTATAAATAAGCCCTCTGAACTGTATGGGGGGAAGGATATTCAGTTTTCGGTAATGGCTGAAAGAAAATCAAGCATTCCTGCGCCCCGGAGGAAACTCTCCGGCGAGTAGTCGCCGTTTTGCAGAAGCAGATGCAGATAACCGCTCAAAGGGCGGAGCAAAGGGGGAACGGAACGCCAGAAGTCTGAGCTGAGTTCTGAGCGCGTCTTCAGGGCGCGGGTATACTCCGCAGTAAGAGAAGCCAGGGCGCAGTCAAAAGACGGAAGGAGCGACGGGGCCTGTTCTTCCAGAATTTTCCAGCTTTTCTGCGGGGCGGTCTCTTCCCACAGGCTGAAGCCGGCGCCGAAGAAGCAGCGCCAGAAATTGCCCAGCAGGGCATGGGCGGAGTTATGCGCCTCAGGGCGGGCGGGCAGCAGATCGTAAAGTCCGTTGCGTCGGGCAGTGAACATTATTTCCTGACCGGGCAGGCGCAGCCTGGCAAAGTAGGCGTGCGCGTCCGCCCCCACCCCGCGGGAAAGAACGGCGGAGATAATCGCGGCGACCCGCGTCGGCACGAAATGGCGATGGCAGGCAAGCCCGCTTTTACATTGCCAGCAGCCCCGGCAGCTGATGCCTGAGCGCAGGATGAGATGCGCGGGTTGCACCGGCCCGGTGTCCCAGGCATTTACCGGGCCCATGCTCAGGTTGAGCACGGGCAGGCCGAGCCAGGCGGCCAGGTGCATGGGGCCGGTATCCGGTGTGACCAGCAGTTGCAGGGTGTTTAAAAAGGCGCACAGTCCTGGCACATCAAAACGCCCGGTCAGGTTGGCAATTTTGATTCGCCTTGTTACTTCCTGAGCAAGTGGGCGCTCCGCAGGCCCGCCCAGCAGCACCGGGTTTATGCCGCGTTTGCGCAGATTTTTGGCCAGCTCAGCCCAGAACTCGGCATCAGGACGTTTGGCGGCTTCGCTCGCCCCCAGAAACAGCCCCACGCCGCTTTTATGCGGGTTCAGGCTTACCGGGTTCCAGCGGGTGCGTCTGATTTCGGCATAGGGCACAATATCCAGCTCATTCAGGTCTGACCAGTGGAAGCGGTTGTGGCGGTTATTGTTGGTGAGGCTCGCCCGGTACATCTGCCATTGCCCATGAATGTAGGTGTTGCCTGCGGCGTCCTGACGCGGGCCGAACCAGGCGTCGTTTTTGATTTTGGGGCCAAGCGCGGCGGCATCGGGCCTGTGGCTCAAGTTCAGCACCAGGTGGAAATGTTTCCCCTGCATCCGCGAAACTGCATGGGATGGGAAAAAGGTCACGGGAGGGGCGACAGCCATCAGCCCCTTGAAAAACTGCTCTTCAGCCGCCACCCACACCGGGTGCCCCGGAAACTGATTGAGCAGCCTTATCAGCAGGGGGAAAGTCATAATCAGATCTCCCATACGCTGCATTTGCAGAACCAGAATGGGGTCTTTGCTCATCCGTAAATCCTTTTCATCTCGCCGATTATTTCTTTCAGACGTAAAATATAGGTATGCTGGGCAAAAATGCGCCGCCTGGCTGCCTCCACTATTTTGGCGCGGACGGCCGGTCGCTTCAGATAAAAGCGCACCAGTTCAGGCACTTCTTCCGGGTGGCGGTAAAAAATTACTTCTTTTTCAGGTTCAAACAGCTGATCCATCTGTTCGCGCCAGTCGGTGAGCACAAAGGCCCCGGCTGCAGGCACATCGAACACCCGCTGGTTTACCGCCCCTTTCATCTGCTTGCTGGTGCAGTTGAAATTTATCTGACTGTGAGGGTAAAAGAAGGGCAGTTCATCATAGTAGCTGATTTCCGAATGCCAGCGCCAGGGGTGAGGCGATGCGCCAAAGCTCTCCTGCCAGCCGTCATCCCCAAGAATCAGCGGATTAAAAGGCAGGATGCCTTCAAGGCATTGTTCGCGGTATTGCCGGGTGGCCTCCCAGGTCAGCAGGGTTTCAAAGGCCAGTTTGCGCTCACGGGTTTCAAGGGCGTTGTAGGCCGGAAGAAGCTCCGGATGCGCCAGTTTAAGATAGGACAGAGCAGAGCGGCTGTCGTGCGCGGCAAACCCTGCAGCAACCCGCTCATATGCCTCCAGAAGTTCGGGGCCCGGCCCGGCCGCCTCAATGCGCGCCTTTACCTTGTAGCGCATGGAGTTTCCGACAAATGAAACATCGCTTTCCCATGCTTTCGGAACGGTAAATCCGGGGCGGCGGGTGAAGCGCTCCGGGGTGGTGGCAAGCGGCAGATAGTGCACATGGCGGAAACCATCGGCCTCAAGAGTGCGGATGTTGTCGGCGTCCCAGGTGAAAATGCAGGTCCATGGACTGGCCAGCCCCTGATACTGGTAGAGAATGAGGTGGGGGTTGTCTACAAACCAAGAGGCCAGAGGCAGGTTGAGCCTTTCCAGCAGGTCGACCAACAGCCCTTCCCTGTCTACCCCCAGATGATTGATTGTAAAGACAAAATCGGGTTTAAACTCAAGCACCGCCTTGAGCAGATTCTCAATGAAATCTTCCTGAGCCACATCTTCCGTGCTTACCTGAAACAACCGGTAGGGCGCCCCCAAAACCTGACAGGCCTCGATAATTTCGCCTATCAGGAAATACTGGCGGGTAATCAGCAGAATGCGGGGAAGCTTTTCGGCAAATCGGGGATAACTGACTTTTTCCCAGAAGTTGAACGTCCGGCTTGCCTTGAGAGTTTCAGAAATTTTCTGATAGTAGGCGCGGTGGCGGCCGCCCAGACGCAGGTAAAAAGGATGTACCAGCGGAGCCATAGGGCGGTTGCCGTTTTTCTGCTGCCAGGCCGTAAGCAGGTTGACGGCCTCGGCGGGGTCTGGGTCGCTGATGAAGGTCAGGCGAGGGTCAAGCTGCGGGCCGAGCCCGGTATGGGCGAGAATGGCGTTTTCTTTATCCACCACAGCCAGCGGGCCGTCCCAGCGCTCCAGCAGATAGTCGAGGGCATGACCCAGCCCGCTGCCCAGCAGCACCGGCAAAGAGTCGGGTGCGAGGCTGTTGAGAAACGCATGGGCCAGGCTCTGTTCCCGTTCAGCGCCGGCCGGGCCCAGCATTTTAAATTCGCGTCCGTCTGCGCCGGCTGAAATATCGATCAGCCCACCCTGGCTGTTGTGGATGGGGAAAACGGCATAACCGGGGTCATCGGCAGCCGGGGCTGCGGCGCTGCTGTCGGGGGCGGGGTTGTCATTGAAACTTGCAGACATGATGAAACTTCCTCATTTCAACCTGAAGAGAGGGGAGTGGCGGGAGATGAGCAGGGTGCAGTCAGTTCTGCTGAATGACGATTTCGTCTCCAATCCGGCAGATTTGCACATTTTGTTCAGGGCGCTGGATGCGCAGGCTGACATCCCCGATGGTAACCAGCACGCCGGGGAGAATTTCTCCGGGAACAATCAGCATGCAGTCTTTATATTGATGTTCCTCATTGAGCTGGGGGCGCAAAGCTGCAAGCTGGTGCTTGAGCACTTCCAGCTTTTTGGTGACCAGCTTGTATTGACGTGAGGGAGGGGCTGCCTCTCCGTTTTTTTCCTGCTCTTTTTTGTGCAGGGCCTCAAGGTTATACATTTTCTGGATGAGCCGTTCCTGTTCTTTTTCCAGTTTTTTTATTGAACGGTAAATAAACGGATTCTGGCCCAGCACCACCCGGGTCAGCACTGTGCCGGGCAGGCCCAGGCGATGGCTCACATAAACCTTGTGTCTGGCCCTGATGATTCCTCCGGCAAGACGCCCCTGCACCAGCAGGTTCGCTCCGGAAAAAATGTTGCAGTGCAGACAACTGCCGTCTATGGCGATATTATGTCCTGCTCTGATTTCTCCGGTTTCGGCGAAGGCCAGGCGAACATCCCTGTCGGCAATGAGTTTTCCTGTCTGAGAGCCCTTGAAGCCGCCTTCACCGACAATCGAGCCTTCCGAGCGGATGACGGCCGACTCGATAATGCCCTTGACCAGCACATTGCACGCCCGTAGTTCAAACTTTGATGAAACATCGCCGTGCACGGCCAGGTCGCCCACAAAGGTGATGTTTCCGGTATGCATATCAATGCTGCGGCGCACATTGAGCAGATGCTTGATGGTAATCTGCCGGTTATAATAAAATACAAATCCGTTTTGAGCGGCCAGCAGGCGGTGAGGCGTTTTTGGGTCGACCATGGTGTTGGCGCCCATGGGCAGCACCGGGTTGCGCATGATGAAGCGTTTTTCAGGCATGGGCGAAGTGTTGTGGTCGAGCGGCAGAATTTCGGCCAGCACCTGCCCTTTAACCACATTCTGCACATAGTTGAGGTTGCGCATGTTGACTTTGCCCTTGGAGTCCGCCACAGGTTTCAGGTGGTGATAGTCAAAGTCGGGATCAAAATAATGGCGGATATAATACCACATCTAAAATTCCATTCAGATTAAATTGGGCGTGCATTACGCTGTTTCAGCTGCAGCAGAACTTACTGCGCCCGGGTGTATCATCGTTTTACGTTTAAGTTATGCCGGAAATATTCTGAACCCCGCTTTTGACGGCGGTCTTACTAATCCGGCAGGCGCATCAGCACCTCCTCCTCTGTGGTGAGAATGCGCAGAAAATTGAACAGATTGAGCTCCTTGAGCTGCTCCACCACATGTGGCGGCGGCATGCACAGATAAAGGCGCTTGCTGCTGCCCACCATAATGGCGTGCATTTGTGTGAGCACGCCTATGCCGGTTGCATCCAGCTCTGCATCATGAGAAAATACAAACAGCAGTTTTTCTGTTTCCGGCCGCTGAGCCAGGGCCGAAATCAGATTCATGAACTCCTGCCTGCTTTTGTAAGTTATGGGCCGGTTGCATCTCAATACAGTGGTCGCGCCCAGATGCTCAAGGGCTATGCCGTCCATATTTACCCCTATGCCGGCTGATGTTTTGCCTCTGGCGGACGAGACCGGCAGCTTTAATCAGATTATATTCTTTTGTCTATTTTGTCCATGATAAGCTGGGCTTCTTTCAGCGATTTGTCGCCGTCAAGAGCCCGGGCGGCATAGTCATAGGCCTTGTCTTTCTTATTCCATTCAAGATAAAACTTGCTCATGCGCAGGTAGGTGTTGGGGTGGGCCCCAAAGGTTCTGAGAATGAGCAGATAGGTATTTTCCACCTTATTCCGGTCGCCCATGGCCGTATACGCCTGAATGGCTCCGGTGAAGCCCTTGGGGTCTTTGGGAAAGTTTTCCATGGCCCGCTCAAACAGCTCAGCGGCCTCAATGGGCAGATTGGCCTTGAGAAAGTGGTTGGCAATTTCCACAATCACTCCGGGTTCAGAGCCGTAGTGGTCTATATAGCGGCGCAGCACTGCCCGCCCTTTTGCCTCATCGCCCTGGGTATAGAGCAGGTCGAGTCCCTTGGTGAGAAGATTTTTGCGTTCAGCGTGGGCCTGTTCCTCCTTTTGGCGACGGGCGGCGTTGTTTACCTTTTCAATGGCCATTTTCAGCGCTGTCAGACCTTCTGACAACTGCTGCTCGCGCCCTGACTTGTAAATGACAAACGGTCCTTTTGTCAGGCCGCGGGCGGCGAAAAACTGCTTGATGGTCCAGTTGGCTGAAAGTTCATTGGCATATTCGTGAAACAGCACCTCGGCCATGTATTTGGCGTTGCCCACAATTTTTACGCTGATGTATGTATTAAGAGCCAGAACGGCGGCATCAAGCGAACGGATGACTTCATCGCGTTTGAGATATGCCTTGGCTCTGGCCATATTTTCGCTTACTTCTCTGGGAACGGTTGTATATACCATAAACCTGTGCGCACCTGCTCAATGCTTTGCCTGCTCAGTCAGCCTGCGAAGACTGCCAGGCCTTTTCAACTTCCGGTCTTTTTTCGTTCAACAGGGCGATAACCGCTTCCGGGGTTAAAAAATCAATGCTTTGCCCGGCCAGCCACTTATTACGGAGCAGCGAGGAGCTGATGTCAAGGCGCGGCACCGGCAGATAATAGAGCCGGGTGCCCCGCGGCTCAGCTGCCCCGGCCCAGGGGTTGAAACAGAGCGGAAATTCCGTACCCGTCTGAACCCGGCCTGCTTTTTCCGCTTTTTCTTTCGGAGGCTTATTATACAGCGCGCCCTTCGTCCACAGATTGCGGCAGATACTTATAAATTCATCCGCCTCTCCTCCCTGTCGCGCCGCCACCGCCAGGCTGGCATGAGAAATCAGTTCATCCCAGCGATACCACTTGTGCAGCTGAGCGAAGTCGTAAAGACCTAGCACAAAAAACAGCTCGGCATCAGGCTCGCGTTCCGCATAATTTTGCAGGGTATAAATGCTGTATGAGGGCTTTTCAAGCTCCGATTCAAACAGGTTGATTTCCATGTCGCTTCGCCCCGCCAGAGCCAGACGCAGGGCCTGCACTCTGATTTCAAATGGAAGCAGCCCGTTTTGGGATTTATGAGGGGGGCGGAAGCTAGGCACAAAATCCAGACGGTCGGCCTGAAACGCCTCGCTCATTTCCAGCGCCAGGCGCAAATGCCCGGTATGCACCGGGTTAAAACTGCCGCCCAAAATCACAATCCGTTTCATCTATTCGTTATATAACCGCTAAAGAAATTGCCCGCAATCGTCTTTTTGCGCTTTTTGGCTCTGCATGACGATTTTACTCAGCCTCTTGTCTGCCCCCGTCCGAACACCGCGAACTTGGTAGTGGTAAGTTCTTTCACTCCCATGGGCCCGTAAGAATGCAGCTTGCAGGTGCTTATGCCTATTTCAGCGCCCAGGCCGAGCTGTCCGCCGTCATTGAAGCGGGTGGAAGCATTGGCCGCAACCATGGAGGCATCGACTTCGCGCATGAAACGCATGATATTTGCATGGTCATTGCTCAGAATTACTTCCGAATGGTTGGAGCCGTGCTCGGCAATGTAGTTCAAGGCTGCATCCAGGCTGTCAACCACCTGAACATACAGCTCCAGGGCAAGATATTCCCTGCCGGCATCTTCTGCCCCGGCCGGGAGAATTTCAGCAGCGGGGCTGCATTTTTCCATCAGGGGGAGGGCCAGCGGGCAGGCATGGATTCTGACCCCGGCCGCTCCCAGCCTTTCAGCAACCCGGGGGAGCAGGGCTGTCGCGATGTTCCGGTGAACCAGCAATCCTTCAAGGGCATTGCAGGCGGCGGGGCGCTGCACTTTGGAGTTGTAAATAATTTCCAGGGCCTCATCTAGGTTTGCGGATTCATCGGCAAAAATATGGCATACGCCCTTGTCGTGTTTCAGCACCGGCATGGTAGCTTCGGCAGATACCAGATTTATCAGGCCTGCTCCACCGCGGGGAATGATTACATCAATATACCTGGACAACCTGCACATGCCGGTTATGGCGGAGCGGTCGGTTGTTTCAATTACCTGGGCCGCATCGGCGGGCAGGCCCGCTTCCAGCAAAGCCCGATGCAACAGCGAGGCCAGGGCGAGGCTTGAGCAAATCGCTTCAGAGCCGGGGCGCATAATTACGGCGTTGCCTGCTTTGAGGCAGAGAATTGCCGAGTCGATTACCACATTGGGGCGGGCCTCGAAAATCATGGCGATGACCCCCAGCGGAACCCGCATCCGCCCGACCAAAAGACCATTCGGCTGCTGCCACTGGGTTTCCATGGCGCCGATGGGATCGGGCATGGAGGCGATAAACAGGCAGGCTTCGGACATTTCTTTAATGATGGCTGGGGTGAGAGCTAGCCGGGCCATACGGGCCTCATCAAGTCCGCGGGCTTGGGCTGCATCCATATCTTTCCGGTTCGCTTCCAGAACAGATGCTTCTTCTTCGGTTAAAATACGTGAAAGCGCGGTAAGCGCCCTGTTCTTTCGCTCAGGGGAGGCTGTGGCGAGCAGCCTGGCAGCGGCTCTGGCCTTCCGGCCCACGTCATTCAGATATGCTTCCAAATTCATTGAAACCCTCACGGCTGATTAAGCTCGAATTATTGAAAATTATCCTTTAAAAATTTTTGTATATCTCCGGGCGATTGGGCGGCCCTGTCAGCCCGCTGCCGGATGAAAACGTATGTTTTTTATCGGCATGAGCATCGTGTTTCAATTCTTTCTTTTAATTGGAATTTGTCCGGATAGCAAGGCTTATATGCCCTTACAGCAGGATTGTTCCGTTGAGGAAAGGAATACATGGGGAGGGCGGGGCCTGTGCCCGGCCCTCCTTATCTGCCGGCCTGGATGGGGGAAGGCTTATCTGCTTTGATTATTTTTCAAAAGTCGCGTGTCATTTTGAGAGCGCAAAATCCGCCGCACATGTCGCAGGGGCTGTCCGCATCAAGATTTTGTTTGCGTTCGCATACTGCTGCCGGGTCCAGGGCGGCCTTTTTCATGCCCTGCCAGTCAAGAGCGGAACGGGCCTGATTCATGGCCTTTTCGCGGTGCAGGGCCCAGGGCCTGCGCAAGGCTGTTTCTCCGGCCTGAGCGGCGATGCGCGAGGCAATTACCCCCTGACGCACATCTTCTACGCCGGGCAGGCCAAGGTGTTCGGCCGGGGTGAGGTAGCAGAGAAAATCCGCCCCGGCCTGAACCGCCAGGGCGGCCCCGATTGCTCCGGCAATATGGTCGTAGCCCGGGGAACTGTCGATGGTCAGGGGGCCGAGCACATACAGGGGGGCGCCATGGGTCAGGGTTTTGGCTGTGTGTATCTGGCTGGGCACCAGATGCAGCGGAACATGTCCCGGCCCCTCAACCATACACTGAACCCCGGCCTGGCGGGCTCTGCTTATCAGACCGGAGATGACAAGCATTTCATCCCACTGGGCTGCATCGCCGGCATCGGCTCCTGCACCGGGGCGCATGCCGTCTCCCATGGAAATGGTCACATTGTAAGCGCGGCAGATTTCAAGAATTTCTTCAAAATGGGAGAGCAGCGGATTTCCCTGGTTATTCCGCTTCATCCAGCGGGCCAGAATTGAGCCGCCGCGCGAAACTATGCCCATGCAGCGCCTGTTTTTTTCTTCGGCCATGGCTGCGTTGGCGCGGGTAATTCCGCAGTGCAGGGTCATGAAGTCCACCCCCTGTTCAGCCTGAAGGCGAATTTCTTCGAGCAGCTCTTCGGGTTGAAAGCCGGCGGGGTCTTCACCCTGTTCAATATATCTTTGGGCCACCGCATAAATGGGCACCGTGCCGAGCGGGCAGGGGCAGGTGGAAATAATCTGTTTGCGGATCTCGTTCAGGTTTCCGGCAATGGACAGATCCATCACCGTGTCGGCGCCGCTGAGCAGGGCGGTTTTAAGTTTGCACAGTTCAGATTCCAGATTGTTGTTGCCGGGCGATGTGCCCAGGTTGGCGTTAACTTTCACCCGCCCCGGCTGTCCTACCGGAACAGGGCGCAGATTCGGGTGCAGCGGGTTGCCGAGCAGAACCATTTCTCCGTTTTCCAGACCGTTCAGCATCCGATCGGGCGAGAGCTGTTCATCTGCTGCCAGTCTGTTAAGATTGTTTTGAATTAATGCGCCTAAGGCGCTGTTTTTGGAAATAAAGCTCATAAGATGTCCTCTCCGCTTTAATGGGATTGAATGCACTGGTCTGGGGGAGCAGGGGGGCGGAATCTCCATTTGCGCGAGACGGAAGGCTTACCTTCTGAAACCGGCTGCAGAGTGCGGCGGCGTTCATGCGCTGGGCAAGGCCACAATGTGGCGGAAAGGAAAATAATGGACGGACAGTCATAATTATTCCCTACGGCAGTATTGGCTGCATCAGGTTCAAAGGGTAAGGGAACAGCTCCCACTCTCAGCCCGGACGCCGGGCTCCCCCAAATTCCGAAACTGGGCTGATCGCCTTGAATGGCAACCGCGGCTGCGCCGCTGCGGGCGCGCCGTTAATACGCGGCATCGCTGATTCAGCGATGCCGCTCTTCTGATATAACATTCAAGCAAAAAACGCCACTGTATTTGTTTTGCTGAAGCTGATTCCCTTTTCTTTTTTTGGGCTCATGTACTGGTCAGGCTGGCAGAAACCGGAACCCCGTCGGGGCCGAGATATGGGTTGAAATAGCCGAAGCGCACCCAGGGGCAGTCACGCCGCACCCGTTTACGAAAGTTGTTCAGGCCCATATTCGGACCGAAATCAATTCCCTCCAGCAAATTCAGATACATTTCCGGGTCTATGTTCAGATTGCGCAGTTGAATGAAATCAATTTTAAATCTGGAAATATTTTCAATCAGAGCATCAACTTCCAGCTCACAGTCGGATATGCCGGGGAAATAGAGCAGATTGAGCGACACAAAGATACCGTTTGCCTTGGCAATGGCGATGCTTTCCAGCACCTGCTCAAAACTGTAGCCGCAGGGGCGGTAATAGCGATCATAGACTTCCGGGCGCAGGCTGTTCAGGCTTACCCGCATGGAAGAAAGCCCGGCGGCGGCCAGCTTTTCCATCACTTCGGGGCGGGATGCGTTGGTGTTGAGGTTGACTGTGCCGGGGGTGAGCCCAAGGCGGGACTCTTCCTCCCGAAACAGACTTATTGCCTTGATGATTGTTTCTGCCTCAGTCAGGGGTTCGCCCTCGCAGCCCTGCCCGAAAGAATATACGGGAGTGCGTTTTTCGCGCCGGCCGTGCTGGAGCATGACCTCCGCTATTTCCTCCGGGGCGGGGGTGAAGGTAAGGCGGCACTGCGGGGTGGTCTGAATGGGGGAGTCTGGGTCCTGGGCTGAGATGCAGCCTATGCAGCGGGCATTGCATACCCGTGAAACCGGGAGAGGCGCTTCGTAGCGCCCCAGAGCCAGATTGCGGGCCGCCGGACAGGCGTAGGTGAGGGCGCATTTTTCCATAAGATGCTGCATCAGCCGGTTCCGGGGGTAGCGTTTAAGCAGATTGCGCGCCTCCCGCCTGATGACGGCAGGAGGAATGTCGCAAAAAACCTGCCGGTTGTCCTGATCAACCCGGCGAGCGCACACATAAAAACGGCCGTTGGCAAAGCCTACCGCCCCATAGGCAAACAGGGGAAGGGTGGGGGCGTCGGGGGCGCTGACATAAGCGGCGCTGCCGCTCAGCGTATGCGCTGGCGACACAAAGGCGGCTACTGCAGTTTCTTCCAGCGAAACCAGCTCCCCATTTTCAGGGTTAAGGCCCACAGCCTTGCGCCCCGGCAGCAGAAACATTTCGCTTTCCGCAGGCAGGGGCACGAGCTCGTCGGGGCGCGGGAGGCTGAAGCTGCCGCCCTGTCTGCAAACCATCAGCAGTTCGGGGTGTTCAAAAATATTGCCGTCTTCATCGGCCATCAGCATAAGCGGTCTGATTTCTGGTGATGCCATAAACTTTAATCTGGGAAAGTGGGTTGAATGGCGTTTGCGCCTGTGTTATTGCTTGCCTTGTTGGCATTTGTTTTCCGAACCGTAAGGCGAGCTTGCCTTGCAGATAAGCATAAGTCAATTTTTTATTTTACTAAAGAGGATTTTAATGTTTGATCAGGTTACTTTGTTCATGATTTTCATGATGCTGTGCTTTGCGGGCATGGCGGCCATGTTTTATTTTATTTTGCGAGGGCTGGATGAGCTTACCCGCGAACTGCGGGGTGAAAGAACTCAGCTTATCGGCATTATGCAGTCGGTGGAGTCGAGCGTTGAACTGCTGGTCAAGGCAGCTCAGCTTTCCCTGAAACATCAGGCCGGTCGCGTCGCTGCAACTTCTTCTGACGCGGTTCAAAATAAGCAGACTGTACCTTTTGCAGCAGGGGAAAGCCCGTTGCAAAAACCGGCTGAAATCAGACTTGAGGACGGGTTTGCCCCGCTCAGCATAAACGGTTCAGTGAGCGCAACCGCAAACCCGCGCAACGATCAGTTTCTGGAGTTTGGAAAAAACCGCTGAGCAGTAACGGTTTTCCCGTCAGAGACAAATCCCGCGGTATCAGCTTGCTGCTGGTCTGCGGGCGGTTCCCCCGTTTTGGGCGGATAACGCAATGACCCAGGAGGTTTTATGCGCGTAGGCATTCCTAAGGAAATTAAAGAAAGCGAAGATCGGGTCGCCATCACCCCGGCAGGCGTAAAGGATTTGGTAAACGCCGGACATCAGGTGCTGGTGGAAAAGGATGCCGGTTTGGGCAGTTTAATCAGAAATGAAGAATATGAGGCTGCCGGCGCTGTTATTGTGCCTTCTGCCGCCGAGGCCTGGGCCGCAGATCTGGTTTTAAAAATAAAGGAGCCCATTTCTTCTGAATTCCGCTATCTGCGTCCCAATATGGTGCTGTTTACATATCTGCATCTTGCGGCGGCGCGCGATTTGGCAGATGCACTGATAAAAGCCGGAACCACTGCTTTCGCCTATGAAACTGTGCAGATGCCCGATCGCTCTCTGCCTCTGCTTGCCCCCATGAGCGAGGTGGCCGGGCGGATGGCTGTGCTGATGGGCGCTTCTTATCTCGCAAAAAATAAAGGCGGAAAGGGAATGCTGCTCTCCGGCGTGCCGGGCGTAGCGCCGGGCCGCTGTGTAATTGTAGGCGGCGGCCAGGTGGGTACCAACGCTGCAAAAGTGGCTGTCGGGCTCGGAGCTGAAGTGACTGTGCTTGATAACAATATCGAACGCCTGCGCTATCTGAATGATATTTTCGGTTCCAGAATAAGAACTGTCGCCTCAAATTCGCACAATCTTGCGCAGGAGGTGAAAGGCGCCGATCTGCTCATCGGGGCGGTGCTGATTCCCGGGGCCGTTACTCCCAAGCTGGTCAGCGAAGAGATGGTTAAAAGCATGGGAGAAGGCTCGGTAATTGTGGACGTTGCCGTTGACCAGGGCGGATCTGTGGCTACCATCGACCGGGCGACAACCCATAGCGACCCCATTTATGTTAAGCATGGAGTGGTGCACTATGCCGTGTCCAATATGCCGGGTGCCTTCCCCCGCACCTCTACCTATGCCCTGACCAATGTTACCCTGCCCTATGCCCTGCAACTGGCCAACAAGGGCTGGAAGCAGGCCGCCCGTGAAAATCACGCTCTGGCCCTGGGCCTGAACACCACGGGAGGGTATTATGTGCATAAGGCTGTTGCCCATTCCTTGCAGGGAGTAAGCATTGCGCTTGATGAGGCAATTCTTTAAGCCGGGGGCACAGCCCGCTCAGGAATGAGCTTTTATTCTTCTCATCCCATGGCTACAGGCATCGTTCCGTTCGCATAGGGACAGGGGCGGTTATTTTGTGAATGACGGAGCAGTTTATTTAACTGCTCCGTTTTTTTGTGTCTTTTCAGGTGCATTTCCTGGAGCCGGTTTCCTGCGCATGCGGACTGTCGGAATTATCCAATGAGCTGTACAGCGCAACTGCGGAGATGCTGATGCTCCGGGCAGATTATAAGGCCTTACCGGCAGATGTCAGGCGCATCCTGCATTAAGAGACTGAAAATAAATTTCCGGCAGGAGCCGGGGTGCAATGACATCCCGTCTCTCCAATTGTTTGTTGCAGAGAGCAGATACCACAAAAAAGGCGGGAACAACGCCCGCCTTTTAGGTTTGCCCTTATTTCATTATTCAAGCCATTTATTGTTTTTGTATTGAATCAGTTCGCACATGTTGCGCTGCTTGATAATTTTTCCTTCGGCGCTGAGGGCCTCTTCGCGGCTGGAAGAACGCACTTCATACAGGCATTCCCGGTAGCGCACCTTACCCACATATTTAAAAGGCGAGCCCTTTCCGGCAGGGGTGGCTTCAACGCTCAATGAATTCGGGTCGACGAAATAGTAGCGACAGATATAGGTTTCGCCTTCACGCACAATTTCACGTTCGCTTTTGTTGGGGGCGATACTTCTGTTAATCAGATTAACCCGCTTGTTGCCGAAAGCCACCAGCTTGTTCATAACATCAGCCGGCGCTGCGCCAGCGGTGGCCGGCGTGGTGGGGGCCACTGCAACCGATGTCTGCGGTTTTGGCTGCTGCTGCTGCGCCTGGCGCTCTTTTTCAGCCTTTTCCCTGGCAAGTCTTTCTTTCGCTTCTTTCTCTTTTCGGGCCTTCTCTTTTGCTGCCAGTTCGGCTTTTTCCTTTTCAGCCCTGTCCCTTTCAGCTTTTTCTTCAGCTTCCCTGGCCAGGGCAATCTGCTTCAGGCGTTCACTTTCCGCTGCAAGAGCAGCCAGGACTTCTTCCGCCTTCTTGTCAAAAATGGACTTTACAGACAGCAGACTGCTGGAACCTCCCAGAGCCAGAGGGCTGTTGAACAGAGCCGCTATGTTTTCATCCGCCGCTGGAGCGGTGGCATTGCCTGAAGGGGCGGAAACAGGGGCTTCATCCATTGCCTCGGGCGCCGTGGTGGCGTTGGCAGTTATATTGATTGAGGGGGAAACTGCGGCAACTTCTCTGGTTTTATCAGATGGGGCGCCTTGAGCCGCGGGTGCTGCGTCTGGTTCTGCAGAAATTTGGTTTGCTGGTATTTCTCCAGCCTCGCTCGGCGTGTTGTTGCCGTGAGCAGTGTCAGGTTTAATCAGGTCTGCTGTATCTGCGGTTTCCGGGGCAATAATTATTGTGGCATTGAGCGCATCATTTTCCTGATTTGCTTCGCCAGCTGGTACAGAATTTGTTTCTCTGCCTGCAAATACGGCAATTAAAATCAGGGCAATTGCAATAACGATTACTATTGCACTACGGCTAATTTTCATAGTTTCACCGATAATTAATTAAAGTTATAGATTAAAAACGGTAAAGCAGGGCGCGCAAAATCAGAAGGAGGGCTTACAGGTGTGGCCCGGCCGATGGCCGGGCCACATAAGTGTTGGAACTAAGTAACTATTCAACGTTGAGTTCAACGCGACGATTAAGGCGTCTGGTTTCTTCAGTAGCGTTGCTGTACTTGGGATTGCTTTCGCCAAAGCCGCGGGCGATCAGACGATCAGCGGCAATACCCTTAGCGATGAGATAGTCGCGAACAGAGTTGGCGCGGCGCTCAGACAGGCGCTGGTTGTACTGTTCAGAACCGAGATCGCAGGTATGACCGTCAACATAAATGGTGCCGCTCTGATCCTTCAGCATAGAGGCAGCTTCGTTCAGGATGCCCTTGGCAGTAGCGTCAAGAGCAGCGGAGTCAAACGCGAACTGAACACTGCGCAGAACGATAACTTCACCGCAGGTGTAGAACACATCGTTGATGAACTGGTTCATGGCCTGTTCGTCATTGAGAATTTCAAAGCCGCTTACATACACGGTGTTGGGGTTGAGGGCGGCAATCTGGTCAAGGTAGGCCTTTCCTTCGGGGCTGTCGGCCAGAGAAACAACATGGATTACGGCATTGGGGTTGGCGGCATACAGAGCGCGGGCCTGTTCAACCGGGTCAGTACCGCGGTTGGACATACCGTCTGAAACCAGGATAATGGCGGAACGACCGGGCATGGCCTGTGCAACGGCGGAGTATTCATAAAGGCCGTCGCCCATGGCGGTCATGCGGTAGAAGGGATCCCAATCGGAGCGCAGGGTGCTTACAGCAGCTGCGAACAAATCTTTGTTGTAGGGGCCGGCAGGCAGGATTTCTTCAAACGGGGAGAAGGTGTGAATGCCGGCGGTATAGCTGATAGGAGCAAGTTTGCTGTTTACAGTTTCCATGATGCTCTTAGCCATATCCATTTTCACAGGGCCGGCAACATTACCGTCACTATAATGCATCATCATAGAGCCGGAATAGTCCACCAGGAAGTCAAAACTGTCAACTTTCGCGGTCGGGTTGGGGCAAAGTTGCTGTGCCTGAGCGGTTGTGGAGATAGCGAGCATAAAAGCCGCTGCCAGTACGAATGATTTAAGCAGTCTCATCAGGTTCCTCCAGTTTCTTGGGAAGGTGTTATGCCAGAAAATCCATGGCGAACACATTTTCATGCGCCACACAATATGACGCTTTTTGGTTTGTGAATTGACTTTTATAAAAAGTCCAGCCTAACATATCCATTATTTATGATATCTATTTAAAATATTTTGAAGCCCTGCGTCAAGCAATAAATCCAATTAACTGTAAACTTATATCAGTTTTTTTGCCTGGCAAAATGAGAACAAATATGAAAAAGCGGCCTGTGGACGCAGAGGTTTTTATCAGGGATATATAACATATCAAATTTATTTTTTCACCAGTATTACCCCTAACTTTTCAAGCTCTTCCAAAAAAGCCTTGCGTCTGATGGGCTTTACCATATAGCCAGTCGCGCTGCCCAGAGAAAAGGCGTCATGCAGCTGCGGGGTGTTGTCCAGGCCGGAAATGATAATAATTTTGGCGCTGTCTTTTTCATCAACACCAAATTCTTTTTCAATTTCTCTCAGTTCTCTCAGGGTCTGCTGCCCATCAGAGTTTGGCATGAGCAGATCAAGGGTAACCAGCCGGTAAGGAGTTTTTTCCGCCAGCGCCCGCTGGAAAGCCAGAACGCCTTCTTCGCCGTCTGTCACCACATCTGAGCGGCCAAAAGGCTGCAAAAACTTTTTCAGAATCATCCTGCTGTTGAAGTCGTCATCTATAATCAGACACTTCATAAAGTTCTCCAATAAAGTACCCTGAAAAATATTACTTCAGGCTGCAGACATGAGCAAGAAAAAGTTGAAATAGAATTAAGGAAGTATCGGGGAATCCGCCGTAGCACAAGCCTGATTAAATCGCGGTAAAAAAGCGGGACAAGTGAACGCTGTTCGATTTCCGCCTGAAGCGTCAAGGGGCAAGGCTGGAGAAGAGCGCGGAGCTTAATTGAAAAAAGTTGAGATTTTAAAATAAAATGCTTGACTAAATCCGCTTCGGCGTCTAAAAGAGCAATCACCAACCGGGCCATTAGCTCAATAGGTAGAGCAGTTGACTCTTAATCAATTGGTTGGGGGTTCGATTCCTCCATGGCCCACCAAAAACAAATCCATCAGCCTCCGGGAAAGTTCATAAGACGTCCCGGAGGTTTTTTTTGTTAAGAGTATTATAAAATACCTTGAAGCCATGAGGCTTGAAGGTGAGCAGGCCCGGGAAGATGAAGAAAAGGCCCTGTCGGAGCTTAAGGCCGAGATGGAACGGTTGGGCCTGCAGCAAATTTTGCATGAGGCGGCCGCCACAGTGGGCTACATGGGCGGGGCCCTTGTCTTTATCGACACCGGCGAACTTGGGGAGGCATTATACAACTGCTATGGAGCTTTTGTACCCTGCCGGTTATGCAGTTATAGAACCGGGCAGACGGCATAAAATAAAGCCGCCTGCCCGGTTGCTCTTATCCTTTTATAAACTCAACGCTGCCTTTGGGATAGAGGGTGCGCTGGGCGGAAATGGACATTTTCCCCGTGCGGGAATATGAGCATACGCCGCCTTCTTCAAACTCCACCTGCACGGGCAGGGCGGCGCCTTTGTCTTCAAAAACATGCACTACCTGACCGGGGCCGTGAATCAGGCATTCCACTGACTGACCAGTATAAAATGGCTGGTCGGCTCCGGGGCCGGGAGTGATTTTTACCAGTTTGCGGTCAAACAGGGTAGGTTTGGCTGAAGGCGAAACTCTTCCTTCAGCTGTATACATGCAGATACCGCCTTTTTCAAACTGCACATAAATGGGGACAATTTTGCCCTCTTTAATATCAAGCACTTTGCCGTTGCCGTGAACCAGGCACAGCACTTCCTGCCCTATATAAAATTTTCCCTCTGCCATGACTTGCCTCCTGAAAAGTCGTGGTTTCATTTCTTTTGGTCTGGTTGACCTCCCCGATTTTTATTAAATTGGAGGGTATAAGTAAAGCGGATGTTCCGCTGTGCAGCGGATTTTATCGGGCTGAGCGTTGGGGGGAGGGCGCATCCCCTCCCCCGTCTTTAAGCAGGCGAAGCCATATTATTTTTAGACAGGGTTTAAAGCTTCATTGCGCTTCGGATTTGTTCCACGTTGTTGCGGTGCACATTTTCATAAGGCTGCCAGTAGTGAATTATGCCCTGTTCAAAATAGTCGGCCAGAATTTCCTGTAAAGGCGGTACGGTTGCATCCGGCTCTTTTTTCAGTATTGCGCATACCGATTTAAGGTAATGGCTGACGGCATCGATAAATTCCGGCTGATAGCCGCCCTGTTCAATAATAAATGAACGCCCGTGATTAGGGTATATTTTTTTGATATCAAGGCGGCGCATCCAGTCCAGCTCTTCCAGGTGTTGAGGGATATGTTCCGGGCTGACAATGAATGTGGCTGAATCTTCGAGCATATCTCCGGGAAAGAGGAAGCCGTATTGGGGAATGAACAGGGTGAGCCCGTCATCACTGTGAATATGGAAGGGCAGCAGCTGCACTTCCAGTTCATTCAAAAAAATTGAGTTTGCGGCAGTGAGGGTGATATGGGGCAGCACAAGCGGGTTGATGGGCGGCTCACCCCACAAAGTGCCGGCTTCAATGCCCTCTTTGTGCAGGGACAGATACTCTCTGGTTTTGTGGGTTGCGATAATCGGGCAATCGGCAAAAGCGGCATTGCCCCCTACATGATCCAGATGCCAGTGGCTGAGGACTACATATATTTTTTTTATATTCAGCTCGGCTTCCAGATAATTTCGCACACTGAGCGCCTGCTCCGGGGTGCACAGGGTGTCGTAAAGCAGGGCGTCGTTGCCGCAATGCGCAACATAGCAGGCCACACCCAGGGCCTGGCAGGTTCCAAACATCCAGTTGCTGCCCACGCCTACCGGCAGGGCGGCGTTTGCCGGTTCAAGGTCTCCCCAGAAGTAAAAAGCGGTGAGATGGCGGTTTAGTTTGTAAATTTGCATAACTGGCTCCTGTTGGGGGTTTTAGGTACGTGTAATTTATTCTCCAAACCCCTGCCGGAACAGCGTTTCCATTTCCGCTGCCCCCAGTCGGCGGGGGTTGGTTTCTGTACAGGGGTCGAGCAGAGCCTTCTGCACAATATCGGGAAGCGCAGCCTCAAACGCCTCCCGGGAAACTCCAAACGCCTTCAGCCCCGGGGGAATGCCTGTGTTGCGGCCCAGAGCAGCCACCGCTTCGCATAACGCCTCCGCCAGGCGGGCGTCTTCTGGTAAAGGTGCGGTATTGCCGGGAGCGTTGAGGTCGATTTTACCCTTACAAAAATTTTCCTTTCCTTCCAGACCAAGACGGCGGGCCAGGCCGGCGTATTCGCGTGCGACTTCTTCCAGCTGTGAATTGCAGCGCAGCACATGAGGCAGAAAAATGGCATTGCCCAGGCCGTGCGGCAGCTGGAAGGTCAATGCTGACGCATGGGCCAGCGAGTGGGCAGCCCCCAGCATGGAGTTGGAAAAGGCCATTCCTGCCATGCACTGGGCATAGTGCATCTTTTCGCGCGCATCCGGATCTCCCGCGCAGGATGCCTTCAGATTTTGGATAATAATGACAGCAGCCTCACGGGCCAGGGCGGAGCTGAAAGTATTGGCCGCTGTGGAAACCAGAGCCTCCAGGGCGTGGGTCAGCGCGTCCATACCGGTGGAGGCGGCAAGGCGGGCAGGCATGGCGCAGGCCAGATCGGGGTCGAGAATGGCGAGGTCAGGAATCAGGGCCTTGCTGTCCATGGCCAGCTTGTTTCGGCTGGCATGGTGGGAAATTACTGCTGAGGTGGTGACCTCCGATGCTGTGCCTGAAGTGGACGGTATGGCCGCAAACCTGGCTCTGGAGCGCAGGGGCGGCACGCCGTTCAGTTCAACGGCCTGTTCAAACCCGAGGTTGGGGTGTTCATAAAACACCCACATGGCCTTGGCTGCATCGATGGCGGAACCGCCTCCCAGCCCTACTATCCAGTCAGGCTCAAATCTTTGCAGTTCTTCGGCCCCCCTCAGCACAGTTTCCAGCGATGGGTCAGGCTCTACCCCTTCCAGCAGCTTTACCTCCATGCCGGCCTGCTGCAACAGGCATTCCGCCCGTTCCAGGGCGCCCATGCTCCGCATGGATTTTCCGCCGGTAATAATTACCGCTCGTTTCCCTTCAAGGCGGGCAAGCTGCTCAAGCGACCCTTTACCGTAGAAGATATCTCTTGGAATGCTGAAATGATTCATTCGCTTCTCCTTATGGCGGAGGCTGAGAATAAATTTC
The DNA here is from genome assembly GCA_017421085.1 of Desulfovibrionaceae bacterium. Taxonomy (GTDB): domain Bacteria; phylum Desulfobacterota; class Desulfovibrionia; order Desulfovibrionales; family Desulfovibrionaceae; genus RGIG1962. Next base: position 30,595 of record JAFQMU010000187.1, read on the forward strand.
CTGAGAATCATTTAGCAGATTTATTATCGGATGATAATAGCAAAAATGAAGTATTAACTTGGCAAACCGCTTGATTTTTTGATTGACAAGCATTTTTGCCGAAGGTATAAGCCCCGTTTGAGGTTAAATGTTTCATCGGCATGAGGCGGCTTTTGCTGTTGCAGAGATAACAGCGAAAGCAGGTATGATTGACAGCAGAACCTGATCGTCAGGCGGGCCAGGTTCATGTCTGCAGATATTGCCGAAAGGGGATTGGTTTTCCCTGTGGGTTGCCCGTTGTGTCGGGTGGAACGAATGCCCCGGAAATCCGGGGTTTTACAAGATTTTGTCCGGTGAAGGCAGCTTCTCCGGCTTTGTCTGCTTGATTGCATTCCGGCTTTGTGAAAAAAGGCGCGGCTGAAAGCTGTGCAGTGCGACAGCCCCGGCTCTGCGGGTGATTTGCCATCCATCGCAGATGCCCTGACAATGGTTCAACTTTCAATTCCGATTGCGCAGGGGTTGCGTGATTGAGGGTTGAAAATATTTAGTTTTATTGAGTTAGGAGATACAAAATGGGTTTTGACGTGAATCTTGCACTTTGGTTCTCCTTGATCTGCGCCGGCTTTGCCGTTATTTACGGCATTATTTCCAGCCGCTGGATCATGAGCCTGTCTGCGGGCACCGCCCGGATGCAGGAAATTGCCGGTGCCATTCAGCTCGGCGCCAAGGCTTACCTCAACCGTCAGTACACCACCATCGCCATTGTGGGCGTGCTGCTTGCTGTTGTGCTGGCTGCCCTGCTGGGCATTGAAACCGCCATCGGCTTTGTTGTGGGCGCTGTGCTTTCCGGCGTGGCCGGTTATGTGGGCATGAACGTATCCGTTCGCTCCAACGTGCGCACCGCTCAGGCCGCTACCGAAGGTCTGTCCAAAGCCCTTCAGGTGGCTTTCCGCGGCGGAGCCATCACCGGCATGCTGGTTGTGGGCCTCGGCCTGCTTGGCTGCGCCGGTTATTACGCTGTGCTCAAGTTCGGCCTCAAGGCCGATGCCCCCTTGCAGGAAATGGTGCATCCGCTCATCGGTCTCGGCTTCGGCGGTTCCCTTATCTCCATTTTTGCCCGTCTGGGCGGCGGTATCTTCACCAAGGGCGCTGACGTTGGCGCCGACCTGGTGGGTAAGGTGGAAGCCGGTATCCCCGAAGACGACCCGCGCAACCCCGCCGTTATCGCCGACAACGTGGGCGATAACGTGGGCGACTGCGCCGGTATGGCCGCCGACCTGTTTGAAACCTATGCGGTAACCATCATTGCCACCATGATTCTGGGCGCTCTTCTCTTCTCCGATTTCGGTGAAAGCGCTGTTGTTTATCCCCTGGCTCTGGGCGGTTTCTCCATTATCGCCTCCATTCTCGGCTGCTACTGCGTACGCGGCGGTCAGGAAGGCAAAATCATGAGCGCTCTTTACCGCGGCCTGATTGTGGCCGGCGCCATCGCTCTGATCGGTTTCTACCCCATTACCATGAAGATGATTGACAACAACATGCTCAACAGCGTGCTCGGCATTGACGGCGGCGCCCATCTGCGCCTGTTCGCTTCCGCGGCTGTTGGTCTGGCTCTTACCGGCTTCATGGTCTGGATTACCGAATATTATACCGGCACTCAGTATAAGCCGGTGCAGCGCATCGCCGCCGCTTCCGAAACCGGCCATGCCACCAACATTATTGCCGGCCTTGGTCTGTCCATGCGCTCCACCGCCATGCCTGTGCTGGCTGTGTGCGCCTCCATCTATGCTTCCTACAGCCTGGCCGGTCTTTACGGCATTGCCATTGCCGCCACCGCCATGCTGTCCATGACCGGTATTATCGTTGCCATTGACGCTTACGGCCCGATTACCGACAACGCAGGCGGCATTGCTGAAATGGCCGAAATGGACGAGTCTGTGCGCGCCGTGACTGACCCGCTTGACGCTGTGGGCAACACCACCAAGGCCGTTACCAAGGGCTATGCCATCGGTTCCGCCGGTCTGGCCGCTCTGGTTCTGTTTGCCGACTACACCCATGCGCTTGAAGCCAGCAATCCCAGATTTGCCGATATGCTTGGTCTGTTTGACCTCTCCAGCCCGGCTGTTATCATCGGTCTGTTTATCGGCGGGGCCATTCCTTATCTTTTCGGCTCCATGGCCATGGAAGCTGTGGGCCGGGCCGCCGGTTCGGTTGTGACCGAAGTGCGCCGTCAGTTCAAGGAAATTCCCGGCATTATGGAAGGTACTGCCAAGCCGGACTATACCCGTGCGGTTGACATGGTAACCCGCGCCGCCATTAAGGAAATGATTACTCCCTCCCTGCTGCCGGTGCTGGTTCCGGTCGTGGTGGGCTTCGGCATGATGTTCTTGATGGGCGGAGATGCCGGCGTTCAGGCTCTGGGCGGTCTGCTCATGGGTACCATCATCACCGGTATCTTCGTGGCTATTTCCATGACCACCGGTGGGGGCGCCTGGGACAACGGTAAAAAGTATATCGAAGACGGCGCCTTCGGCGGCAAGGGCTCTGAAGCCCATAAGGCCGCTGTAACCGGCGACACTGTAGGCGACCCCTACAAGGATACCGCCGGCCCTGCCATCAACCCCCTGATCAAGATCATCAACATTGTTGCTCTGTTGATCGTGCCCCTGCTGGTTGGTTAACGGCAACGGTAAAATCGGAATTGAAAGCGGCCTTCAAAATGAAGGCCGCTTTTTTTTGAAAATCTCAGCTCTTTGAGCATAAGAGTGTGGAAACCGAAGTCCCCGCTGCAAGTATATTGCAAACGCCTGCTCGCGTTAGACACATTCCCGTATTGGATTTTTATTGCCGCTCATAACGAGGCAGGGGAACTTCGGTGGGCAGCTCACCCTTGTGGTTCCCTGTATAATTCAGACAGAGGTCAGGGCAAATTTTTGCGGATTGATATCTATGGGGTCTGTTTGGACTTTATCCAAAAACAGCGGCTCTGATGTAAAAGCCGCTGTTTTTCTGTGGAATTTATTGTTCTATGCTTCTTAGGCGCGAGGCGGATAAAAATAACGCTGTGCAAACGCAGATTGATTTATACCCCGCATGAACCGGCTGAAGGACAGCCGCTGCACCCGCCGGCGCTTTCCAGCTCCAGCGGAATTTCAGTCATTATGTCGAAGCCGAAGGGGCCCAGATCAATATTAATATTCCCGGTCAGTTCCAGCAGGTCTTTGGAAACAATGAAGGTGAACCCGTCAACGTCAAAGCTCTGGTCATCGTCATCTGCCTCGTCCAGCGCCAAAGACAGGCGCATGCCGGAGCAGCTGTTGGCCAGAAACACACGAATCGGCGACTTTTCTTCCTTATCTTCAAAGTATGCCTCCAGCTCTTCGCGGGCGTTTTGGCTTAATTCCAGCATTAACAACTCCTTTTTTTCGGAAAAATATCGGCTTTAAATAAGTTCGCTCCCGTTGTTTGTCAATAAATTACGGTAAGATTCACGAGATTGGAGCTGTTTTTGCCTGAGCTGAAAGCAGGCAGATGATTTATCCTGAACAGTAAATTGTTTTGTATGTAGAGGCGGCCATGCAAATAGGCTCTGTTATATCCGTCTGAGCCCCGATTTTAGCCCGGTCAGTCGGTCTGCTCTGCAAAGTGCTTTACGTTTGGCGGTCAGTGGTGTATATAGAAAAAAGTAACCTTTGCTTTTATCAAGGGCGGGAAGCCGTAAGGGAATGCTAATTTTGTAAAAAGTTTACGGATTCGCCTGTTCGGTCGTAATATAGGCTTGTCTTCCCGCAGCAATAAGGGAATTTTCTGTATAAAACGCCGGTGGCGTAATCTCAATTATCGGAGTTGTTCATGAAAAAATTGTATCTCATGCTTTGTGCAGTTGCTTTTTCTCTGGTTGTGGTCGGCTGCAAGGATGAGTCTGCCAAGCCCGCAGTTTCCGTTGCAGTGGTGAATGCAGCTCAGGTTTACAGCGAGTGTGAAAGCGGAAAGCAGGCCAGAGAATATCTGGAAAAAATCGGTGCGGAAATGCGAGATGACCTGGTAGCCATGCAGGCCGAAATAGAAAAGCTTCCGGCCAATAAGCGCGAGGAGGCAGCGGAAGAGTTTCAGGCTACAGTAGTTGACTATCAGCAGCGGCTGCGTATGGAAGAACAGCAGATTCTGAACAAACTTTCCGAAGATTATCAGAATGCTGTGGATGAATACCGCAAGGCCAACAATATTTCTCTGGTGGTGCGTTCGGAAGTGCTGGTTTCTTCAGCTGAAGATGCCGATATAACCCAGGCGATCATTGCAGTGATGAACAGGAAAACCGAAGAAGAAAACAAGGCGGCGATGGCTGCTCAGAACGCCACAGCGGAAGGTGCGGCAAATGCCACTGCGGGCAATGCCACCGCGACCAATTCTACCGAAATAGTGGTTGTGGAAGAGGTATCAACCAATTCCACAGCTGAATAGCAGCTGTAGTGTGAACAGGGAGCTTTTTCGCTCCGTCTGTATAGAAAAATACCCCTGGCAAAGGATGCCTTTTGCCGGGGGTTTTCTTTTTTGCATATCAAAACCAGCTGGAGTTTTTATTTTTAATGCCTTGATTGTCCGATTCGCTTCATTGCAGGCAACCTGATTAGGCTTGAGCCCGCAGCTGCGTGAGTTAAGGGTGGCGCATGCTGCGCCGGTGTGATTTAATGGCGGGATTCAATAGTCAGAAAACGGAATATTCAGCCGGGTTTCTGTAAGAACATGAATGCGGCAGCTCCCCTGAAGGGCGTTTCAGCAAAGCTTCAGGGGAGCTGCCATTATCTGCGGTTACTTGTCAAAGGCCAGTTTAAGCAATTCATCCACATGATAGACCGGGATAACTTTGATTTTGCGCAACAGTTCTTTCGGCACATCTTCCAGGTCTTTTTCATTTTGCTTGGGAATGGCCACGCGTTTAAGCCCGCGGGCTACGGCAGCCAGGATTTTTTCCTTGATGCCGCCCACCGGCAGCACCCGACCGCGTAAAGTTATTTCTCCGGTCATGGCCAGATCGGAAGCCACCGGTTTGCCCGTAAGGGCGGAAACAAGGGTTATCAGCATGGTTACCCCGGCGGAGGGGCCGTCTTTCGGCACTGCCCCGGCAGGCACATGCACATGGATGTCCATATTTTCCGCAAAGTCGGGATCAATATCCAGCTCTCTGGCTTTGCTGCGGATATAGCTCTTGGCGGCCTGCACGCTTTCTTTCATTACATCGCCCAGCTGTCCGGTGAGGGTGAGGTTGCCTTTGCCTTTGGCCGTGCTGGCTTCAATAATCAGCACTTCGCCGCCGAAGGGCGTCCAGGCCAGCCCCTGAGCCAGCCCCGGCGATTTGAGATGTTCGCGGTCATCATTGAGATAGCGCGGGGCGCCGAGCAGTTTATGCAGCACTGCCGTGCTCACCTTGAACGGCCCTGACTGGCCTTCCGCCTTTTTGCGGGCCAGTTTGCGGCAGACTGAACCGATTTCGCGCTCCAGATTTCTCAGCCCTGCCTCGCGGGTATAGTCATCAATAATGTGGGTGAGCACATTGTCATTGATTTGGGCTTCGCCCTTGTCCAGTCCGTTTTGTTCTTCCTGACGGGGCAGGAGGTAGCGCCTGGCAATGGCCAGTTTTTCCTGCACAGTGTAGCCGGGAAGGGTGATAATTTCCATGCGGTCGCGCAGTGGTGCCGGGATATTGTCAATATAGTTGGCCGTACAGATGAACATTACCTTTGAAAGATCGAAAGGCAGGTTCAGATAATGGTCAGTGAAGCTGAAGTTCTGTTCGGGGTCAAGCACCTCCAGCAGGGCGGATGACGGGTCTCCCCGGAAATCGGCGCCGAGCTTGTCGATTTCATCGAGCATAATCACCGGGTTTCTGGTGCCCGCCTGCTTGAGGGCGTTGATGATGCGTCCGGGCATGGCGCCTACGTATGTGCGGCGATGCCCGCGAATTTCCGCCTCATCGCGCATGCCGCCCAGCGACAGCCGCTGGAATTTGCGGTTGAGGGCGCGGGCGATGGAGCGCCCCAGCGAAGTTTTGCCCACGCCGGGAGGCCCGACAAAGCAGAGGATGGGGCCCTTTGATTCGGGGTTGAGCTTGCGCACGGAAAGGTACTCCAAAATTCTGTCCTTGACCTTGCTCAGCCCATAGTGGTCTTCATTGAGAATTTTTTCGGCCAGTGGGATATCCAGCCGGTCTTTCGAGGTCTTTTTCCAGGGCAGTTCGGCCAGCCATTCCAGATAGGTGCGCACAACCGAGGCTTCGGATGAATCGTTGTGCATTCCGTGCAGACGTTTGAGCTGCCGCTCGGCTTCTTTTTTGGCCTCCTTGGGCAGGTGGGCTTTTTGCAGGGCTTCAGTCAGAGCTTCCAGTTCGTCCTCTTCGCCGTCAGAGTCGCCAAGTTCCTTGCGGATGGCTTTAAGTTGTTCACGCAGGAAGTAGTCTTTTTGCGCCTTGTCCATGCCTTCGCGGGCCATGTTTTGAATTTTGGCCTGCACGCTGGCTACTTCAGCTTCCTTGTTCAGCTGTTCGTTGACCAGGGCCAGGCGTTTGAGCGGATCAAGACATTCGAGAATAGCCTGGGCTTCTTCCACTTTCATGCGGAGATTGGCCGCCACCAGATCGGCCATCCGTCCCGGATCATCCACATTGTTCAGCACGCTCATGACTTCAGCCGTGGCAAAGCCGCGCAGGGAAAGAATTTTCTCGCTCTGCTCCCGAGCGGCGCGCATCATCGCCTCCTGCTCGACAGTGAGTTCAGAGGGCACATCTTCTCCCAGGGGTTCTACCAGGGCGGTGAGATAGGGGCCGCTGTCGTCCAGGCTGCAAATGCGCCCGCGCCCCACGCCCTGCACCAGCACCTTGAGCTTGCCGTCGGGCATTTTCAGCATGCGCAGAATAATTACTACTGTTCCGACTTTATAAAGGTCTTCGGCTCTGGGGTCATCTTTGTTTTCATCGCGCTGGGCCACAATAAACATGAAGCGGTTGCCGTTCAGGGCGGCGTCCACTGCCTGCACGGATTTTTCCCTGCCTACAAACAGCGGTAAAATCATGTAGTTGAACACCACAATGTCGCGCACAGGCATTACCGGCAGAACAGGGGGAAATTCCGGCTCGGCGTCGGGTTTTTCTCCGGAAAATTCATTGGGAGTAAAGATGATGCTTCCTGCCGATGAACCGGGAATGGCATCGCCGGGAGAAGCATTGCCGGAAGACCCGGCGGGCGACCGGGGTGATTCAAAATCCGCCGGGGCGTCTGCATTGCGCAGGAAGGGGGGAATATCATCGTCCGAATCGTCCGGGGCATCCGGGTCGTCAGGGTCCTGGGGGGCGCCGCAAGAGGACGGGTTATAATCTCCTCCGGGGACGTAAACATCTGAATCATGCTCGTCGGCAATCCGGCTGGACGGGGCCGGAGAATCTGTTTCATCGGGGTTGTCATCGGGCAGCTCGTCAGAGCTTTCGGATGGGGACGGGATATCTTCCGGATTGTCTTCACCAGCGTCATCCTTGTCAGATGCGAGCATCAGAGCGGAATAATAGTCTTCAAAATATGCAGCCAGTTCTTCCGGCACCTCCAGAATCTGCATTCCGTTTTTATCGAGAAATGATTGCAGGGCGCGGTCGAATTTTTTATTTCGGGTCATAATGTCAATCCTCAGTTTGGAATAATTCCCTACTCATGGCAAGTCTGTTAATGAAATGGGCGCACCGCAGGCGAATTTGAGGAACAAATCGCCGCAGCGGCATGGTTTTGCCACAATATTCAGGGCAACTCAATATAAATTAAGCCTTATATCGTGTTAAGCAAGACCTGAACCCTTGAAAAACAGG
>JAFQMU010000188.1 GCA_017421085.1 Desulfovibrionaceae bacterium
AGCAGGGTTGCCAAAGGCCCGGTACGCCACATAAATGTAATTAAAGCCAAGGTAAAGGGGGCTGGCGGAAAAACCGTTCCATCCTGCCGGGTTGAGCTTACCCTGAAGGGAGACTACCCCTGCTCGGTAAGCGCCCCAAAAGGGAAAGCAGAACTCCACTTTCAGGTCAACAGCGCAAAAAAGCAAAACTCATCTCAGAGCGGGCGCGGCGTGGCCGGTAAAATTGAATCACAAAGCTGCCCGCAGGCCGCATCACCTTCTCACCCGACCAGCAAAGCGGAGATGCTGGGTCTCACTGTTGAAACCATTTTGCTTGATCCCGGGCACGGAGGAAAAGACCCGGGGGCAAAGGCAAACGGCATTCAGGAGTCGAATCTGGTTCTGAAAATTGCCAAAATGGTCGAGAGTCGGCTGAAGAAGCGAGGGTTCAGGGTCAGCTATACCCGTGACAAAAATATTTTCATTCCCCTGGAAAAACGCACCGAAACAGCAAACCGCCGCAAGGTAGACCTGTTTGTGTCCATTCATGTAAACGCCAATACCGATGCCTCGGTGGCAGGGCTTGAAACTTACTATCTTGACAAGGCCCGCAGTAAAAGCGCCGAGCGTGTAGCTGCCCGTGAAAACGGAGTAAGCGTTGCCAAAATCGATGATTTGCAGGTTATTCTCACCGACCTTGGATTGGGCACCAAAATGCGGGAGTCGCACGATCTCGCCCAAAGCGTGCAAAAGAATATGGAACGCCAGGTAAAGTCAGGCGGATATACTGTACGCAGCCATGGAGTGCGCTCCGCCCCATTTTATGTGCTGATGGGAGCCAAAATGCCTGCAATCCTGATTGAAGTGGGATACTGCACAAACAAAAAGGACGCCAACTACCTGAAAAACGACAAATACCTCAACCGAATTGCCGACGGGATTACAGAAGGCATTGCCGCATACAAAAAAAATGTTGAAAGTTCGGTGGAGTAACAGGATACGGCCGTGCCCCCCGCCCAAGATAAACACAAACTCACCTTGGCCTATGGTCTGAATGACAGGCCCCGCTCGCTCAAAGATACGTTCATCTACTCCCTGCAATGGATGATGGTGATGATTTATCCGGTGGTGTGGGGTTATGTAATTGTCGGAGTTGGGCTTGGTTTTTCCGGGGCGGAATTTTCCGGCTATATGGGCAGAGTGGTGCTGATGATCGGAGTATCAACCCTGATGCAGGCCGCCTGCGGTCACCGCTTTGCCATGGCCACCGGCCCCAATATCATCCCATCCACCGCCATTATGGTGGCCTTCAGTCTGGGCGGGCGCGAACTGGCCTATGAAGCCATGAACGCCTATATTTTCGCCGGACTGTTTGTGGCTGGGCTGGGCGCAGCCGGGGTTATCAGCCTGATTGGCCGGGTATGGACGCCAATAGTGCAGGGCTGCATGACGATGATGGTCGGCCTTTATACCAGCGGTCTGGCCATGGGAATGATTTTGGGAGAAAAACACTCCTGGTGGCTGTATGCAGGTGTATTTCAGGCTCTTATCTGCGGTTGGCTGTCGATCAAGGGTAAAGGCCTGCTTGCCACCATCCCGGTGCTTGTTTCCGTGCTGTTCGGCTATCTTGTCTTCATTGCCGCAGGCGATTTTGACTGGGAGCTGGTCAATGCCATGCCCCTGTTCTGCGTGCCCGAGGTCTTTCCTTATGGCTGGGAAATGCCCTCGATTTCAATGATTGCAGCCATGTGCGTGGTAAATATCTTTGCTGCGGTTAAAAATTACGGTATGATTTCCGGTTATGCCGGGCTGCTTGATAAACAGCTTACCCCCAGGGATGAACGCCGCACTTTCACCATATTCGGACTGATTGACGGGGTGACCGCCAGCCTGTTCGGTACTCCCAGCACTGTTTCCTATGGGGAGAACATGGGCATTCTCCTGCTCACCAGGGTTGCAGCGCGTATTTTTATCATCATCGCGGCCATCGGCTTTATTGCGCTGAGCTTTTTCGGCAAAATGGGCGGAATGATGGCGGCCATGCCGCCGCCGGTAGCCGGGGCTGTGCTTTTGGGGGTGGCTTCCACTCTGATAGGGATTGGTGCCGGCATCTGGCACTCAAACGCCGATCGTTTCGGCCCCCGTGAAATTTTTATTGCCGGGTTTTCCGTATTTTTCGCACTGGGCGTTTTTCACGCCCCCAAAAGTTTTTTTGCCTCAATCCCAACTCTGGCCTCCATGATTCTGGGCAACCCGATAATCACCGTAATCATCTGCTCAATTCTCCTTGAGCAGCTGATTATGCGCCGCAGCAAAGAAGCAAACCAGAGATAACTTATCGCCGGCCAACGATTTTACGCTTAACTGAAAAAGCGCCTCAGGGGCGCATTTTCAGTTAAGCAGTAGTCAGCTTCATTAATGTGCTGGGGGAGGACAAACAACTGGACGTTCATTCACAATGGTGTACAGTATGCGGTGCAGGCCCGTATCCTCTTCTGCGCCGCAAAAGATTTCTTCCCTGCTTGCCATCAGGGCCATAGGCAGCACTTCATCCACATTTTCCACCAGCACAAGCTCAAGCCCGCGCAGCACCTCTTTAGGCACATCTTTCAAATCCTTCTCGTTGTCCCGAGGAATAATCACCGTGCTGATTTCACTGCGTTTGGCAGCCAGCAGTTTCTCGCGCAGCCCACCGATGGGGAGCACCCGCCCGCGCAAGGTAATTTCACCGGTCATAGCCACATCATTGCGTACAGGAATGCCCAAAAGGGCGGAAACCATGGAGGCAGCCAGAGTAATACCGGCCGAGGGCCCGTCTTTTGGAGTAGCCCCCTCAGGCACGTGCACATGCAAATCTATGCGTCGGTGAAAATTATCCTTCAGTCCAAACAGGTCAGAACGGGAACGGATGTATGAAAAAGCCGCTTTGGCAGATTCAGTCATCACTTCTCCCAGTTTCCCGGTGATGGATATATGCCCGCCTCCCGGCATGACGGCTGTTTCCACCATCAGAATTTCACCGCCAAGCTGAGTCCAGGCAAGACCAGTGCAAACCCCTACCTGAGGCTGAGGCTCCTTTCCACTGTGCCTGAAAGCCTTTACCCCGAGCAGCGCCTGCAAGTCACCCCGCCCGATATTTACTTTCATGTCCACTTCACCGGCCTCAACAATGCGCATGGCGGTTTTGCGGCACACAGCTGCAATTTTACGCTCTAGGTTGCGCACGCCGGCTTCGCGGGTGTAGCTGCGGATAATTTCAAGCATGGCTGGCTCTGAAATATGCAGATTTTCCGGCTTCAATCCATGCGCCTCAATCTGCTTCGGCAGCAAAAAGGAATGTGCAATATGCCGCTTTTCGGTTTCAAGATAACTTGACAGCTCCAAAACTTCCATACGATCGCGCAAGGGCTCGGGAATCGCATGCAGACTGTTTGCTGTGGTTATGAAAAAAATCTGCGAAAGATCATAGTCCATGTCCAGATAGTGATCGCTGAAGGTATTGTTCTGCTCAGGATCAAGCACTTCCAGCAGAGCGGAAGACGGGTCGCCCCGGAAGTCAGCGCTCATTTTATCGATTTCATCAAGGCAGAAGAGGGGATTATTATACTTGACCCGCTTCAGCGACTGGATAATCTTGCCCGGCAGCGCTCCCACATAGGTGCGCCGATGCCCGCGAATTTCAGCTTCATCGCGAACGCCACCCAGCGAAAGGCGCACAAACTCCCGTCCGGTAGCCCTGGCCACAGACTTGGCGAGCGAGGTTTTGCCCACCCCAGGAGGGCCGACAAGACACAGGATAGGACCTTTCAGCTTATTAGCCAGCTTCTGCACAGCCAGATATTCCAGAATGCGCTCTTTGGGTTTTTCCAGGCCGTAATGATCGGCATCGAGAATTTCCCGGGCCCTGTCTATGTCGATATCAATTTCAGCCAGGCTGTTCCAGGGCAGATCAAGCACCCAGTCTACATAATTGCGTAAAACAGCATACTCTGCACTGGATGGGGGCATCTGGCGCAGTTTTTTAATTTCACGCAAGACCTTATTCCGGTTTTCATCTGACATGTTTTTTTCAGACAACAGGCGTTCCAGCTCCTGCGCTTCAGCGGCGGGATCGTCTTCCCGTCCCATTTCCTTATGAATGGCCTTAATTTGTTCGTTCAGGTAATATTCCCGCTGGTTGGTCTCCATCTGGCTTTTAACCCGGTTTTTTAT
>JAFQMU010000023.1 GCA_017421085.1 Desulfovibrionaceae bacterium
AAATCACCTGGGCATCAGGGTCGGACAGAATACCGCTTATCTGATTGCGGGTAGTCTGAGGCTTTGGGGTGACAATGGCCACTTTCTGGCCAAGATAACTGTTCAGAATAGTGGATTTGCCCGCATTTGGGGGGCCCATCAGGGCAACCCTGCCGCATCGGTACTCGGAACTGCTCATCAATAAATATCTCCTGAAACGCTGTTGTGGGGCGGCCTGCCGCTCTCCCGGCCTGCGGCAGGGGGAGTTGCCGGCGGGATTTTAAACCTTCCCCTGCCTGTGGCCTTGATTTTGCAATATATCTTATGTCAGGTCAAAAAAAAAGTGGAGATACACAAATAAAATCGACAGGGGATTACCTGTCGGAAAAGAGTTTATATGAAGGTAGCTTTCTGTCTGGACGACAAGCCTCAGTATCTGTTGCTGTTAAAAGGCGCCGTGCGTTCCCTGCGCGCCGTGCATGGCCCGGATGCGCCCTGTCTGGCCGTATATGGCGGAGACAACCCTGAAGTCATCAACGCCATTGAGGCGGAAAATATTACCCTGGCGCGCCACCGTCCCCTGCTTAACCGGGAAAATATGGCTCCCTGCACCCATCGGGTAATGGGAGCGTTTCTCAAGCTGGAGCTGGCTCTTCTGCCTGAACTTGCCGATGACGATTATGTGCTATATTGCGACACCGATGTTTTCTTCAACCGTCCTCTGGATGGTCTGAAGGAAATTTATCCCCCCTACCTGGGCATGGCCCGCGAGCAGACCGCGATATTTTACCCTGAGCACGAAAGCTTCACTTATGTCCATAAGGGGCTGGAATATACGGTGCCCATGCCGTTTCCAATCTGGACATACAACAGCGGGGTGGTGCTGTTTAACCTGAAACGCCTGCGCTCAAGGGGATATATTTACAGCTTTCTGGATTTTTGCCGGCAGGTATCCGATCGCATCGGCAATTTTGACCAGTCCATGCTGAACTATTTTTTCGGGAAAAAAATTACCAAACTCTCTCCGCTCTATAATTGCCCCCCTTACATGCAGGAATCAAAAGATCACGGAATCATCGTACACTTTCACGGACCCAAGCCATGGGATATTAACAAACCTTTGTGGAAAGACCTGAGAATAGGTCATTTCAACCATTTCAGGCAACGCTGGCTTGAGTTAATGCGCCCGGATGAACTGGAGCTGGTGCAGGAGCTGGAAGCTCTGCAAAAGTAAGCAAACTTGTTATTAAGATTAAGGCTATGTTTGTACGGTACGACGCCTTGAATGAGGCTCAAAACGCTTCCTGGTGAGACTGAAATCGCAAAATCAAAAAACGGGGTTTCAGGCTGTTTTTGACATATCCTGAAACCCCGTGATTTGGGCCAATGGTGCCCGGGGCGGGACTTGAACCCGCACGACCGGGTTAGGGTCCAGGGATTTTAAGTCCCTTGCGTATGCCTGTTTCGCCACCCGGGCTTCGTTGTTTTGTATATATTATCGTTCCTAAAAATGCAATCGCCTTCTCCCAGACAGGCGCATCTGAATTTTTACTACACGTATCCTGCGTTTTTATCCTGTATGAACAATGGTCAACATTGACCCTTGCGCCAAGAAAATTCACGTCCGTCCTGACTGGCTTCAGGCTTTACTTTATAGCCGAATATCAATAAAATTTGTCAAAATTTACTTAAGGGGCAAATATGGATTTGCTGGGAAAGCTCATTACCGACATAAGGGTTGGAATATCGGAAGTTTTGCGTGAAAACAGTCTGGCCGTCTATGCCACGGCTTTGGGGATAATGCTTGCGGGCTCGCTTGCATTTTTTACGCTGCGGGTGGTGATATTCAAAATTGTTTCCAGACCGTTCATTGCCGAGAACCCGCGAATCAGATTTGCCCTTTTAAAACGGACTTTAAAAAGAGGTTTTGCGTTTCTGCATGTATTCCCCTTTTACTGGGGGGTAAACCTGCTGAAAATGCCCCCTGAACTGCACCGCATTCTGGAAGTGGGCTTTTACATTGCTTTTCTGATTATGGGTGTGCGCCTTGCCTCAGCGGCAATCAGCTTTGTAATTGATTTTGCCCTCCGCCGCGCCAACAGCCGGGTGGCGCCTTCTTCGGGAAAGGCCCTGCTGCCCATTGCCAACATTTTGCTGTGGGCCATAGCCCTTACCTTTTTTCTGGACAATCTGGGCTTCAAGGTATCCACCATTATTGCAGGGCTCGGTATCATGGGCGTTGCGGTTGGTCTGGCCGGGCAGGCCATTCTGGCCGATTTCTTTTCCTATCTGGTCATTCTCATTGACCGCCCGTTCCAGATAGGGGATTTCATTACCATAAACGCCAGCGGCCTCAGCGGAACCATTGAGCATATCGGCTTGAAAACAACGCATATCAGAGCAGTATCGGGCGAAGAAATAATTTGCAGCAACTCAGAACTTACCCGCGGCTTTCTTTCAAATTTTCATGACATTGAGCAGCGACGGGCCCGTCTGCTGTTTCCTCTGCCCTTCAATCTTACCCCGGCCAAAATTGAGGAGATATCAGTCAAAATCAGACAAATTGTGGAGGCGAACAGCAACTGCATTTTCGGTCGGGCCGTGCTGCTTGATTTTGGCCCCTGGGCAATGAATTATGAGCTGGTTTATAATGTGAAGTCGGCAGATGTGGCTGAAGCCCTTGCCGTGCAGCACAAAATTAATTTGCAGATTCTCAGTTATTTTGAAAAAGAAGGAATAACACTTGTGACCAGCCCGGCAATCGGCGCCGGTACGGCATGATATTCTGCAAACCGTCTGAAGCCCGGATGTCTCAAGCAAGCCTGAAAGCCCCCTTCAAGGGGGCTTTCGTCTTTTCTGATGCTGATGCGGCTGTTAAGACGCAAACAAGGCTCACCTGCCATGCAACTAGTGAACAGGCTATTCTCCTTTATAAATATATTTGTTTACCACATGCAACAGGTTAAAGCTGTTAACCGGCTTTCCTATATAGCCATCCATACCGGCGGCCATGAAACGTTCCCTGTCACCTTTCATGGCGTGGGCGGTCATGGCGATAATGGGAACATTGTCAGGAGTGGGAAGCCCCTGAGAGGCGCGAATCAGACGGGCAGCCTCCAACCCGTCCATTTCGGGCATGGCAATATCCATCAGAATAAGATGATACTGATGTGAACTGAGGGCCGGCAGCACCTGCGAGCCGTCGCTCACTGAATGAACCTTGTAACCGGCCTTGCTGAGCGCCCGCTCTGCAAACAAGGCGTTAATCGGGTTGTCATCTGCAACCAGAATACTTTTAAGCGCTGCCGGCGGCCTGCTTGCCGCTTCCGGGGCAACAGTTCCCGGATCTCCGCAGGCAGGCAGGGCAGCGGCGTTCAGACTGAAGGGAAGCTCAAGGGTAAAAACGCTGCCTTTGCCGAAAACGCTTTCAACCCTGATTTCCCCTCCCATAAGGATGGCCAGGCGGCGGCAGATGGCCAGCCCCAGACCGGCGCCCTGATGTTTCCCGCCAGACGGCTGCCCTGCCTGAACAAAATGGTCAAAAATCTTTTTTAAATCCTCAGCACGGATTCCATTTCCGCTGTCGCGGACTCTGAACGCAATAAAAGCCACCTCGTCTGCGCTTCCCTTCAACAGGACATCGAGAGAGATTTTCCCTTTAACAGTAAATTTAAATGCGTTGTCCAGCAGATTTATCAAAATCTGGCGCAGACGCATGGGGTCTCCCCGCAGGCAGTCGGGCACTTCATTCTCTATATTAATCTTAAATTCAAGTCCGTTTTCTTCAGCCCTGGACTGAAACATCCGCGTCAGAGCATGCATGCGCTCGCGCAGCGGGAAGCTCTGAATATCCAGACTGAGTACACCCGCCTCAATTTTGCTGAAGTCAAGAATGTCGTTTATCAGAGAAAGCAGCGATTCAGCCGAGTTCTGGGCAATTTCAACATATTCTCTCTGCTCTTCATCCAGCTCGGTGAGCAGGGCCAGATCAAGCATGCCGAGCACGCCGTTCATGGGAGTGCGTATCTCATGGCTCATGCTGGCCAGAAAATTGCTTTTGGCCCTGTCCGCCGCTTCCGCCGCTTCTTTGGCCAGGCGCAGCTCCCGCTCCATGCGTCTGGCATCGGTCACATCGCGCACCAGTTCTCCCACCAGTTCAATTTCCCCTTGCGAATTGCGGATGGGGTAATAGGTAACCGAACGGAAAGTGCGGGTGGACGCCTCGTAAATTTCCAGACTTTTCGCCCTGCCGCCGGCAAACACCTGCTCGATATGGCAGGGAGTGCAGCGCCTGCTGCTGCCAAGGTAGCACACTTTGCACAAGCGGCGTTCACCGGGCAACCCGACAAACTCAGCCTCTGAAAGATTGTTTTTCCAATTGCTGAAGACAATGCGCTGCTCCCGGCTGAAAGTTGTGAGCAGCTCAGGCAGAGAATTGAGCGTATCTAGCAGCAGCGAGCCGGAATGCTCCCTGTTTTTGAAAAGAGTCACTTTATCCCCCCGGCTGAGTTGTTTAGCGTTTGCATTTTATCAATTAATTTGAGAAACTTAAACCTGAAATAAACATCAACCCGGTTAATAATATAATGCAGATTATCAAAACTGATTTCCCTGAACTGTTGATATTTGAGCCCGCAGTGCACCGGGATGCGCGGGGTTTTTTTCTGGAAACCTTCAGAGAGGAGCATTTTGCCCGCCTGGGAATTGATTTTCACTGCGTACAGGCCAATCAGAGTTTTTCGGCTGAGTGCGGGGTGCTGCGAGGTCTGCACTTTCAGAAACCTCCCAAAGCGCAGGCCAAGCTGGTCTGGGTCACCCGCGGGGAAGTGCTGGATGTAGTGGTGGACATGCGGCCTGATTCGCCGACTTGGGGCAGACATTTCAGCCTGCGTCTGTCTGAGGCAAATTTCAGACGATTGTTCGTCCCTAAAGGCTTTGCCCACGGCTACCTGACCCTTACTCCCGAAACGGAATTCAATTATATGGTTGATGCCTATTATGCCCCGGACCATGAAGGCGGGGTGCTCTGGAATGACCCGGAGCTTGGTATTGACTGGCCTCTTGAACAGATTTCCGCAACTGCGCCCATACTGTCTGAAAAAGATAAAAAGCTGCCGCTGTTCAGTGAACTGAAAAATGTTTTCCAGACACCCGGGCAGATTTAAACGGAAAAAATGGCTCCGATAAGGGGCAGTATGAAAATTTTAACGGAATGTAAAGCAGACGGCCGGGATTTTTCAGCCCGCCGCAACCGGAGGCAGCAATGCAAATTTGTCTGAAACTGCTGGCAGGCGCCATGACGACTTTGCTGATTTCAGGCTTGGGAGCATGTACAGGCATAAGCTCTCAGAGCGACCTGCAACACCATAATTATGTTCTGGTTGAGGTCAACAACGCCCCCTTCAACGGGGAGAGAATCCCCCATATTGAGTTCAATGAAGGCGGCGCAGTTTCCGGCGCATTCTGTAACGAATATATGGGGCATGGCGAACTGGCGAATGACAGGTTCTTTATCCGAAACCTTGTGAGCACCAAAATGCTCTGTGCCGACCGGAACCTGAACGAGCTTGAATTTGTCTTCGCAAATATGATGATGAACGGGGCCAGGCTTGAACGCAACGGCAACGAGCTGATTTTAAGCGGCAATGACTATACTCTGAAATTTGAGCTTCGCGATTTTGTAAACTAGTTCAC
>JAFQMU010000189.1 GCA_017421085.1 Desulfovibrionaceae bacterium
ATTTGCAGAGGATGCCCCCCCATGAGCAGCTCCGCCCCTTCCGCCTTGCCCTTTTCAATATAGGACAGCTCGGTATCATACTGAGTTTTATTGACTATCGCTCCCAGCGCATTGGCCGGATCAAGGGGGTTGCCTGTTTTCCAGGCGGAAAGCTCGCCCAGAAAGGCTTCAGTAAACGCAGCCCTGCTTTTTTCAGGCACGATCACACGCGAATTTTGAGTGCAGTTTTCGCCCATATTCCAGAAGGCGGCCGCAGCGGCATGCTTTGCGGCGGCGGTGAAATTATCGACATCGTCCAGAATGACAAAAGGACTTTTGCCTCCCAGTTCAAGAACAACCCGCTTCAGGTTGCTGCGGGCTGAATACTCCAGAAATTTACGCCCCACCTCGGTAGACCCGGTGAAAGACAGCACGTCCACATCAGGGTGCAGGCCGAGGGCTTCGCCCACCTCCCCCCCGGGACCGGGAAGCACGGCAATCACCCCTTCGGGGATGCCGGCCTCAGCCGCCAGTTCAGCCAGCTTCAGAGCGGTAAGCGAGGTAGAGCTGGCCGGTTTGATGATGACGCTGTTGCCTTCAGACAGGGCCGGCCCAAGTTTCCAGGCCAGCATCAGCAGGGGAAAATTCCAGGGCAGCACACAGGCAACCACCCCGGCCGGTTCCTTTACTATCATCCCGACAACCTCATCGCCGGAAGGCGAAAGAGAGCCGAAAGTCTTATCTGCATATTCTGCATGCCACTCCAGGCAGTCAATGGCGCCTGGCACATCGCTGCCGAGGCAGTCGCGCAGGGGTTTGCCGCTGTCGACAGACTCCAGTACGGCCAGCTCAATCAGATGCTCCCGCAACAGTGAGGTAAACTCCAGTATCCGTTCCTTTCGGGCAGCAGGGCGCATTCTCGACCACACCCCGCTTTCAAAGGTCTTGCGGGCTGTTTTCACCGCCCTCTCAACATCTTCCGCACCGCAGGAGGCAACACGGGCAATGATCCGGCCGGTGGCCGGGTTGACTGAAGGCATTTCCCGCCCGGATGCCGCCGCTGTAAACTCTCCTCCTATAAAGGCCAGCGTTGGGTAGCTGAGTTTTGCAGCTATATTTTCATATTCATGAACACTTAAGAATTCTGGCATAGTATTACTCCACAAGCCTGTATTGGTTATGGCATTATAAGATATTGTTAAAAAAGGAAAACCTCTGAAAGTATGCGCTGGTTATGAAGACGGCAGGTAAATTGAAAAAGTCATGGGAAAGACAAAACCCGCCGCGCGCCTTCCCTTTGCGGCGGCGTATCAGCAGACAGAGAGCATGAAATAACTCGGGCGGGGAAAAAACGGTCTACGCAACAACCACCTGGTTGCGCCCGTTTGCCTTTGCCTGATACAGGGCATCATCCGCCCGCTTGATCAGCTGGTCGGGCGATTCGCCCTTAATGAATTCGGCAACTCCCAGACTGACCGTGATATACGAGCCGTCAGGCAGAACGCAGCGCTCATGAGCAACCGTTCTGATGCGTTCAGATACCACACGGGCATCATGTTTGCTGGTCATGGGCAAAATCAGCACAAACTCCTCGCCCCCAAACCGCATGACGTAATCGCCGGAGCGACAGCCCGCGAGCAGGACAGCGGCGAAATCTTTCAGCACTTTGTCGCCTGCGTCATGCCCGAAGTTATCATTAACTTTTTTGAAATAGTCGATATCAGCCATCACCAGACAGAAAGGCAGGGAATAACGGGTGGATATGGAAACAACCTCGCCCAGTCGCGCGTCAAAATGACGGCGGTTATGCAGGCCGGTAAGGGCATCGGTCTGGGCCAGAATGCGCAGCTGTTCCTGCATCGCTTCCAGATCCTTCACAGTTCTGGTCAGATCCTGCTCCAGATGTTTCTGGCGGGAGATATCCACAATTGTTCCCACCAGCCCCTTCTTGCCTGAAACCGGCTCGACAATGCCCTTGCTCCAGTAGAGGGCCTCGGCAATGCCGCCCTTGGCGTTGTAGCTGGTTTCATAGTGCACCTCAAGCCCCTGGTTGATCGCTTTCATATCTTCGCGGTGATACCTTTCCCGCTCTTCCAGGCTGAGATAATCAAGATCAAGAACAGTCAGATTCAAAAAATCTTCCTGCTTCATCTCAAAAAAATCTTCATAGGCCTTGTTGAACAGATAAAACTGGCCCTGGTCATTTTTTACAAAAATCGGATTTGGAAGCTCATTAATAACCGCTTCGAGAAAACGCAGGCGGCGCTGAGCGGCTTCCAGCCGGGCGCTCAGCGACTCAACCGACCTGACTTCATTATCTGGATTATCTGATGATGCAACCATAAGACATCTCCGGTAGGACACACTCCCATGCCTTCAACTTCAGAAAAAAATATGTATAATTTATTACTACAACTCTCCGCTTAAGGCAAGCCCGAAGGCGGCGCTGCATTCGCGTTAAACAGGCTGTTGCCTGAAACAGAATTTACGACTAAAACGGAATGTGCAAAATTTAAGAGCCCAAATCAGGTTAAAACTAATGATTAATATTTTAAATCTGGATTATCATGAACTGAACAGACTGATCTGCACTGAGCTCAGGCAGCCCTCTTTCCGAACCATGCAGGTCTGGAAGTGGCTGTGGCAGCGCGGCGTGCGCTCGTTTGAGCAAATGAGCAACATTTCAAAGGAATTGCGGGCTGAGCTCTCTGCAAGGGCCGCCATCATCTGGCCGGAAGTTGAGCGGCGTCAGGAGAGCTCGGACGGCACAGTTAAATTTCTGCTGCGTCTGAATGACGGGGCGCTGATAGAAACAGTGCTTATTCCCGGCTCAAAAGGGCGCATGACTCAATGTCTTTCATGTCAGGTCGGCTGCGCCATGGGCTGCACCTTTTGCAGCACCGGGCACATGGGCTTTACCCGCAACATGAATATGGCCGAGATTCTCGGGCAGATTCTGGTAGCCCGCGCATATCTGGGCGACACGCCGGAAAATCCGATACTGCGCAACCTTGTGTTCATGGGCATGGGCGAGCCGCTGCTCAATTTGCAGGAAGTGATGAAAAGCCTGAAAGCCCTCAACCATGAAAACGGCCTGTCATTTTCTCCCCGCCGCATTACCGTATCAACCTGCGGCATCAGACGCGGTCTGGAAGAGCTGGGGGAAAGCGGCCTGGCTTTTCTGGCGGTTTCCCTGCACGCGACCACCCAGGAGCAGCGCGCCCGCATCATGCCGAAAGCGGCAAACTGGGAATTTGACGATTTGCTTGAAACTTTGCAGGAATATCCGCTCAAGACCCGCGAGCGGCTGACTTTTGAATATCTTCTGCTCGGCGGGGTGAACGACAGTCTTGATGATGCCAGACGTCTGGTCAAAATCATGTCGAAAGTCAGAGGGAAGCTGAATCTCATTGTTTACAACCCGGCCGCAGGTCTGCCCTATCAGGCGCCCAGCCCCGAACGGGTGCTGGCCTTTGAGCAGTATTTGTGGAGCAAAAATGTAACGGCCATCTTACGCCAGAGCAAAGGCCAGGATATCATGGCCGCCTGCGGCCAGTTGAAAACAGCTCATCTGGAGGGAGACAGGGAGAAAAATCGCTCTCCATAGCCGGCGCGCCGGTTCAAGCCTGCGGGCATGATGCGGGAGCTGCCCGGATTTCACAAATTTTCCCATCTGCGGCAGCAGGCGGCTCAAAACCTTTCTCTGCCGGCGCGCTTGCTTGAAAAGCGCTGCCCGGACACACAAATTATCAAAGGGGTGTTTGGGTGAACGCAGTTGAGCTGTAAATTTGAGGATATTTTTCCCCCTGTCTTGCCAAAAGCGGACAATAGGGCTATGTTTAATTTACATGTAAGTAAGGATTAAGGTATGCGCTATTCCACACGCACCCGTTATGGGCTCAGATTCTTAAGTTATCTGGGCCGGGTATACAAAACCCACGGTCCCGCCCGGATTACCCAACTGGGCGAGGTGGCCAGCGCTGAAGATATTTCTCTCAAGTATCTGGAGCAGATTGTGCGAAAGCTCCGCCCCCTGAAAATCATTGACTCCGTGCGCGGGGTCAAAGGCGGCTACCGTCTTGCGGCCGAGCCGTGCAAATTCCGCATAGACGAAATTTTTGACTGCCTTGAAGGAAATATTTCGCCCGTCCCCTGTACTGAAAGTCCCGCTGTCTGTCCCCGCATTGAAAACTGTTCCGCCTACCAGTTCTGGAGAGGTCTGGACGAGTGCATTCGTTCTTACCTCAGGTCGCTTACTCTTGCCGATATCATGCTTTTGCCGAAAGGCATCGCAGCAGCTGAAATGCCCCCCATGCGGGCAACCGCAGAAGCATAAAATTATTCCCGCCGCTATTTACTATGGACCTGATGCAGGATATAGCTTGCATCTTGATTATCATTGCCGATTCAGGACGTTAACGCCGTTTAAGACGCGTCCTCCAACTCACAAGGAGCCTGCACATGCCTATTAACATACCGGTAGATTTGCCCGCCGCAGCTACCCTGGAAGCCGAAAATATTTTTGTCATCACTGAAGAAAGGGCCATCCACCAGGATATCCGCCCTCTGGAAATTGCCATAGTCAACCTCATGCCCACTAAAATAGCCACGGAAAACCAGCTGCTGCGCCTGCTTTCCAACTCTCCCCTCCAGGTGAACATCACCCTGATAAGGGCGGAGGAACACGAGTCGAAAAATGCCTCGCGCGAGCATCTGGACAGATTTTATACTACCTTTTCCAAAGTCAAAGACAAACGCTATGACGGGATGATTATCACCGGCGCCCCGGTTGAACAGCTTGAGTTCAGCGAAGTTGACTACTGGAACGAGCTCTGCGCAATTATGGACTTTACGCTTACCAATGTGTTTTCCACAATTTATATCTGCTGGGGCGCGCAGGCCGGGCTCTGGCACCATCACGGCATCCCGAAATATGATTTGCCGAAAAAGATGTTCGGCGTGTTTCCCCATGTCAACCACTCCCCCAAGGACACTCTGTTCCGCGGCTTTAATGATGTGGTCTACATTCCCCACTCGCGCCACACAGAAATCAGGCGCAGCGATATCGAAAAAGTGAAAGACCTTGAAATTATTCTGGAATCGGAAGAAGCGGGGGTCTGCGCAGTGCTCGCCCGCGACTGGCGGCAGATTTTTGTGACCGGGCACTGGGAATATGACCCCGAAACCCTGGCCACCGAATATTTCCGCGATGTGAACAAGGGCCTGCCCATTGAGGTGCCTGTCAACTATTTTCCGGGCAATGACCCCGCCAATCCGCCTCAGGTGAGCTGGCGGGCCAACGCCCACCTGTTTTTCAACAACTGGCTCAATCATTACGTTTATCAGGAGACCCCGTTCAATCTGGAAGATTTGCAACCCCTGCCGCTCAGAAACGTAAAATAACCCGGTGAGAAAAAGGATACAGCCATGAAAAAATATCGTCTGGATACCATCGCAGTTCACGGCGGGCAAAGGCCCGACCCCACAGAATTTTCCGTGGGCCTGCCCATTCACCGCACTTCCGCCTATGCCTATAAAAGCGCGGAGCATGCCAAAACTCTGTTTGACCTCAATGCCGCCGGCAACATCTACACCCGCCTCGGCAACCCGACCATGAATGTGCTTGAAGAACGCCTGACCCAGCTTGAGGGGGGCGCCGCCGCTGTCAGCGCGGCATCGGGCATGGCGGCGGTGTTCAACACCGTGGTCAACCTGGCCCGGGCAGGCGATGAAATTATTGCATGCAGCAATCTTTACGGCGGAACATTCACCCTGTTTGACGCCATTCTTCCCCAGCTCGGGGTGAAATGCAAAATGGTGCCCCTTAACGATGAAGATGCCCTGGACGCTGCCGTAACCGAAAAAAGCCGGATGATTTATGTGGAAACCATCGGCAACCCCGGCCTGGATGTGGCTGATCTGGAGCTGATTGCCAAAGTGGCCCAAAAGCATCACCTGCCCCTGGTGGTTGACTCAACCTTCACAACCCCGGCCCTGCTGCGCCCCTTTGAACACGGCGCCAACATTATTATTCACTCCTGCAGCAAGTGGATCGGCGGGCACGGC
>JAFQMU010000190.1 GCA_017421085.1 Desulfovibrionaceae bacterium
CCCGATAAAGAAGAACTGTATGACGCTGCACACGAGATAACTCAGGTATTGGCTTCGAAAGAATTCGATATGTGCTCCATCATCAACGCCAAGTCGGGAAAATGTTCGGAAAACTGCAGATGGTGCGCACAGTCTGTACACTATAAAACTCAAATAAATGAGTATGACCTGGTGGACAAAGAAGAATGTCTGCGCCATGCCATATATAATGAAAAACAGGGGGTAGCGCGTTTCTCACTGGTAACCAGCGGACGAAAGCCATCAGGAAGACAGATGGAAAAGCTGTGTGAAGCCGTACAATATATACGTCAGCGTAGCTCCATACAGCTGTGCGCCTCGTTGGGACTCTTGGACAAATGCGAGATAAGGATGCTTTATGATGCAGGTGTCACGCGCTATCACTGCAATTTAGAGACAGCGCCTTCCTTTTTTTCCAAGATGTGCAGTACGCATACGCAAGAAGAAAAGCTATATACTCTTCAAGTCGCTCGAAATATAGGAATGGACATTTGCAGTGGCGGAATTATCGGTATGGGCGAGAGTATGAATCAACGCATTGAATTTGCCTTTATGCTAAAAAATCTAGGGATACAGTCCATTCCCATCAATCTGTTGACCCCTATTCCCGGAACTCCTCTTGAAAGTCAAACACCGTTAACCGAGGAAGAGATACTGACCTCCATCGCTGTATTCCGTTTCATTAATCCAACAGCCTTCCTTCGCTTTGCCGGAGGGCGTTCTCAACTGAGCAGGGCAATCGTAAAGAAAGCGCTTTATATCAGCATCAATTCGGCCATTGTGGGAGACATGCTAACAACACTCGGTTCAAAAGTTTCAGAAGACAAAGAATTGATAAAAAATGCAGGATACCGTTTGAGCACTCCGTACTTTGATTGAAAACATTCTCTGAAGCAATTTTTGCCGCGTCCCGCAGGAGGAAAATGATTTCCCCCTCCCTCCTCATTAAAAATAGGGAATGCGATAGGGCTGGGTTGGAATTTCATCAGCAAAATGCTCTAAAGGAAGCGTAGTCAACGGTCGCAGGCTGCTTTCGCAGCGTCTTCATCATGTTTCCACTTCCTCGGCGGTACATCGGGCTGTCACTGACGCCCGGTCGTTTACGGGGCCACAACAAAGCTGCCGGGATATTCGCCGCGCAGGGAGTCGCAGGCGTCTTCCGCCCGGTTAAGCGTATTGTAAGGGCCGATTTGCACCCGCCAAAAATCCACCATGTCGGAATAGTAATAGCGGGCGCTTCTGCCCCGCGCCTTGATGCGGTTTGTCAGGCGAACAGCGTTTTGCTTGTTGCCGAAGGCTCCCACCTGCACATAGAAGGTGCCACGCATTTCAAAGGTGCCTTCGCGCTCGCCGCGGGAAATTCCGTCTACCGCGCCGATGCTCTCAATGCGCACCGGTGCGGTGCCCGTGCCGATCATACCCAGGCTTTTGGCGCCGGTGTAGCTAAGGTCGATTACCCGTTTTTCCACAAAGGGGCCGCGGTCATTGATGCGGGTGATGATGGATTTGCCGTTGCGCAGGTTGGTTACCTTCACCTGGGTATTGAACGGCAGCAGCTTGTGGGCGGCGGTCATGCCATACATATCGTAAATTTCGCCGTTGGCGGTTTTTTTGCCGTGAAAGTCCTTGCCGTACCATGAGGCGATGCCCTCTTCAGAAAAACCCACCCCCGAGGCCAGCGGGTAGTAGGTCTTGCCGCGGATGGTATAGGGCTTGCTTCCCTTGGATGGCTTGAGGGCGGGGTCGTATTCCCCCTGAGGGGCGCCGCTGAAGCCGCCGCGCCCGCCTACAGAACAGCCTGAGGCAAGCAGGCCGAGGGCAAACAGCAGCAGGGCCGTGCCTATGACTTTTGCCGCAGTGCGGCGTGCTTCGTGATAACTTCTTGCAGCGGCCATAACTCCCCCGGAGATTGGTTTGAGGTTTGGGGCGGACTTCAGGGGCGGCTTTGCCAGCCGCCCCGATACTACACAGTTTGCGGCTAACCGGCCGCTTCCTGCGAGCGACTTTCTTCTTCCAGCTCTTCAGAGCGTTTGAGCAGGGCTTCCCACTGAATATCCGCGCCCATAACGCCGGTGATGTTGTCTTCTTCATCGGTTACCGGAATGGATACGGTGATTACCAGCTTGCCGGTAAACAGCGACTGGTAAATGTCGGTTACGTGGAGCTGACCGTTTTTCATCGGTTCGCGGAACCATTCGCGATCAGAGAAGTCGTATCCGAGGGGGAACTTCTCATAGTTGTGCTTGTAGGCCGGGTCGCCCACCACAGCCTGAAGCAGGGCCCCAGAAGCATCAGTAAGGTAGAGATACTGAATGAAATTGTGATCGCGGGTGAACTTTTCCATGTTCGGCAGGTTAGCCGTGCTGCAACTGCCGCTGGTGATGGTGCCCTGAATATCGCAGGCGCGGGCCAGCTTGGTGATGACATGGGCGGCCAGATCGCGGGCCAGCTTTTTCATCTGATCAAATTCGCTGGTGAGCAGTTCGGGCATGTAACGCCGCACCAGGGCCATCATTTCCCTGTTGGAGTAGGAGGTATTGCGACCCTGTTCATAGGCTTGGAGAATGCGGGAATAAATCTGCCCCACAGCCGGATGGGCCTTGCTTATGCGGTTGTCGTCCCGCAGTTTGAACTTCTGGTTAATCCAGTAGGCCACGCCGGCCCGGCCCGATTTGTCGTTGATGATAATCGGCACCGAGCGGTTCAGAAGCAGGGTTGTGTCGAAGATATTGTAAATTTCTTCATTTTTAATCAGGCCGTCGGCGTGAATGCCGGCTGAAGTTGCGTTGAAGTCTCGTCCGGAAAGGGATAGTTGTCAGGGATGCGGTAGTTGAGCTCACTTTCAAAATATTCGGCGATTTCGGTGATTACCGTGGTGTCGGCAGCGTCATCGTTGCCGGTGAGGGAGATATAGTCGATGACCAGGGCTTCAATTGGGGTGTTGCCGGTGCGTTCGCCAAAGCCGAGCAGGGTGCCGTTTACCCCGGAGCAGCCGTTTATCCAGGCGGTAACCCCATTAACCAAAGTTTTATGGAAGTCGTTGTGTCCGTGCCATTCCAGCCACTGCCCCGGCACTCCGGCCTCATCGGTAAAGGTGTGCACCAGTCGGGCCACCGAGCGCGGCATGGAGGCGCCCGGGAAGGGCACGCCGTAGCCCATGGTATCGCAGAGGCGGATTTTTACCGGCAGGCCGCTTTGCTTGGAAAGCTCCATCAGCTTCAGGGCAAAGGGCAGACAGAAGCCGTAAATATCAGCCCGGGTAATGTCTTCAAAGTGGCAGCGCGGGCTGATGCCCCACTCCAAAGCCTTTTCCACCACGGCAAGATAGTTGTTCAGGGCCTTTTCCCGATCGAGGCCGAGCTTCATATATATATGATAGTCAGACACGCTGGTGAGCAGTCCCACTTCATCAAATTCCATGCTTTTGGCAATTTTCAGGTCGTCAACGTTGGCCCTTATCCAACCGGTGATGCGGGGGAACTTAAAGTCAAGTTCGCGGCAGAGTTCAATGGCCCGCCGGTCCTTTTCCGAATACATAAAAAATTCAGAATCCCTTATCAGGCCGGACTTGCCGCCCAGGCGGTGAAGCATGGTGAAGATATCCACTATCTGCCGGGCGGTATAGGGCGGCCGGGCCTGCTGCCCGTCGCGGAAGGTGGTGTCGGTAATAAACATGGGGTCAGCCGGACGCGGAGGCAGATAATAGCCGTCAAACTCAATGCGGCTGACTTTGGTGTAAGGGTAAATGTGCCTGTAAAGTTCGGGCTCGCTGTTGTTTCTCATTTCGGGGCGCAAAAAAGGACGCGCCGGATGCAGAAGATTCATTTTCAAACTCCTCGCAGTCTGAATGGGGTTTCAGCGCATTCAGACAACAATTTCATCTAATCAGATTAGTTATTTTGAATGGACTGCTTTTCGGCCTCAGGGGCTGCGGGACAATTCCTGCATTCTCTGCCGCCGGCAAACCGGCTGGCAAATCTGTGCTCTCCGATCGGAGAGCTTTCGTCCTCCCAGCCCAGGGCATTGATGAATTCTTCATAGTGCCCGTCCATCACCCGCTCAAATATTTTACGCCGTCCGTCCAGATATCTGATCAGCATCTGATTGCTCCCCTTGCCCGCATAACAGATGCAAAGCAGGGGACGGGCGATTTCCAGAAGTTCATTCAGACGCCTGATTCCATAATTCAGATCATCGGCACACTCTTCCAGCACATCAAGAAGGCGTTCCGATGCCTGTTCAAGTTCCTGTCGGGCAGTGCTTTCAGCTTCAGATACAGTTTCTCTGCCGGTAAAACTGCGTTCCATAAACGTTCTGCAGGCGCTTGCATAATGCTGGCTCTGGTAGGTGGCTTCCATAAGCTTTATGGTTTCATGGTAAATTGCCCCCAGAGTGCGGTCAAGCAGCTGACCTGCGGGGTCGTCTGTTTTGGAAAAAAGCAGGTGCCCCACATCTTTAAGCCGCCACAGCGAGCCCCGGTTTTCAAACACCCCGATGAGCTCGCTCAGAGCCGGGTGCGACAGCGTGCCGGAGCGCCAGAATCGTTCAAACTGTTCCATCAACACATTTATTGAGGCGTTGAAGTCGCGGACGAGCTGACACTCCATTCTGGATAAGGTTCCTGAATTGCCAATATTCACAGTCATTTTTTCGCCTTTCCCAATATTTTGATAATGATACTTCATTTTGGCGGAAATAAAAAGTTACATCTGGCCCTGCAGGAAAAAATGTGCGTTCAAAATTTCTCAAATATAGCTTGAGATTTTTCCCGGCTTTCATTATGGTGAAATTCAAGCTTTAAAAGCTTGAATTGACAGGCGCCGCTCTGACGGGCGGAGACTGTTCAATGACACGGGACAAAAAGGGATAACCATATAACTTAGGAGGCAACATTGATGGAACAGGCTTATGAATTTTCTATGACTTGGGATGTTTGGCTGTGCATCGCTATTTTCGGCGTTTCTGTGATCGTGGGTATGCTTGCTTTGAGAAGCCTGTAAACCCTGCTTCACAAACGTACCGGCGGGTGCGCACCCATTCGTGCCGGCTGAAAGTAAAGGACGGTTCTTCCGTCCTTTTTCATGGTCTTGAAAAACAACATGTGTCTTTTAAAGCCTCACCAGGTTCATTTATTTTTCATCTTGACAAAAGTTCAGGGACAAGTAAGGGTGGAGCTTTGTTCCTGGCTCAGTTTTCCTGTCTTCAGTTTTGAGGCAGGTAAAAGTGAAAATTTGCTCAAAGTTGGGCTGCAATTTCAGAGCGGTTGCATGCTGAAATTTGATTTCGCCGCCTGATAAAGCCTGATTTGACAGGGCAGCATTTTGAAATCGACTGTTTTGAGAAAAAAGCTCGGGCTGCAAGCTTTGTTCACAAGGTCTGCAAACCTGAAAAGCCGGGCAAGGGAAGCAGGCGAAATTTTGAGTTATATCTTAAGGTTAAAAATCAATCTGTTCCAGTTGCCTGGGCAGGGTGAGCATACTCACGTCAGTTTATGGAGATACTTGAATGGCTAAAATGAAAACTATGGACGGCAACTCGGCTACTACCCATATAGCTTATGCGCTAAGCGAGGTAGCTGCACTTTATCCGATTACCCCATCCTCCCCCATGGGTGAGGAGGCGGATGAAATTGCTGCATCGGGCAGAAAAAATCTGTTTAATCAGGTTATGTCCATCCGCACCATGCAGTCAGAAGCCGGGGCGGCAGCAGCGGTGCACGGTTCTCTGGCCAGCGGATGTCTGACCACTACCTTTACCGCATCCCAGGGTTTGCTGCTGATGATTCCCAATATGTATAAAATTGCCGGAGAGCTCCTGCCCTGCGTTTTCCATGTGTCCGCCCGCGCTCTGGCCACCCATGCCCTGTCCATTTTCGGCGACCATCAGGACGTTATGGCTGTGCGCCAGACCGGCTTCGCCATGCTGGCCTCTTCATCGGTGCAGGAATGTATGGACTTGGCTCTGGTCTCCCATCTTTCAACCCTGGAAGCAAGCATTCCCTTTGTGCACTTTTTCGACGGGTTCCGTACCTCGCATGAAATTCAGAAGATTAATGTGATCGAGTACGATGAAATAAGAAAACTGGTTAACTGGGAAGCCATTGAAGCCTTCCGCTCAAGGGCGATGAACCCCGATAACCCCCATGTGCGCGGCACCGCCCAGAACCCGGACGTCTATTTCCAGAACTCTGAGGCGGTCAACCCCTACTACCTCAATGTGCCGGGGGTGGTGCAGGATTATATGAAAAAGGTAGGGGAGCTTACCGGACGCAAGTATCATCTGTTTGACTATGTGGGGCACCCCCATGCCCGGCGGGTGATTGTGGCCATGGGCTCCGCCTGCGAAACCATTGAAGAAACAGTCAATCATCTGGTAAGCCAGGGCGAAGAAGTGGGCCTGGTCAAGGTGCGTCTGTTCCGTCCCTTCTCCGGCAAGCACCTGCTGAGAGCCATTCCATGCAGCGCCGAAGCTATCGCTGTGCTCGACCGCACCAAGGAACCGGGCGCTCTGGGCGAACCGCTTTATCAGGATGTGCTTTCCGCCTTTGCTGAGGCCCAGAAGCTGCCAACTATTGTCGGCGGTCGCTACGGTCTTGGCTCCAAAGATTTTACTCCTGCCCAGGCCAAGGCCGTGTTTGACAATCTTAATTCGCATCAGCCTAAAAATCATTTTACTGTGGGCATTGAAGATGACGTTACCTATACCTCGCTTGAGCTGGGCGAAGCGCTGGACACCGTGCCGGAAGGGACTGTGCAGTGTAAGTTCTTCGGGCTCGGCTCCGACGGGACTGTGGGCGCCAACAAGCAGGCCATCAAGATTATCGGCGACCATACCGACCTCTATGCCCAGGGCTATTTCGACTACGACTCGAAAAAGTCGGGCGGCTTTACCGTTTCTCACCTGCGCTTTGGCAAAAAGCCCATTCAGTCAACTTATCTGGTCAACTCGCCAGACTATGTGGCCTGCCACAAATCGAGCTATGTAAATCAGTATAATATTCTGGAAGGCATCAAAAAGGGCGGTATTTTTGTGCTCAACTCCAACTGGTTCACCCAGGAAGACTTTGAGCGCGAACTGCCCGACCACATCAAGCATGCCATTGCCGCCAACAAGCTGAAGTTCTACAACATTGATGCGGTTAAAGTGGCGGCGGAGGTAGGCCTTGGCGGACGCATCAACATGATAATGCAGACCGCTTTCTTCCGTCTGGCCAATGTGCTGCCGTTTGAAGAGGCGGTTTCTCTGCTCAAGGAATCCATTCGCAAGACTTATGGATCCAAGGGCGACAAAGTGGTTAATATGAACATTGAGGCTGTGGAACGGGCTGTGGATGCTCTGCGCGAAATTGCCTACCCTGAGTCCTGGGCCAAACTGCCTGCCGGCCTGCCTCCGTTTACCGATGAAAATGACTATGTGAGGGAAGTGGTCAGACCCATTCTGGCCCAGGAAGGCAATAAGCTGCCGGTTTCCGCCCTGTCTGAAGACGGCACCGTGCCGCTGGGAACCACTGCCTGTGAAAAACGGGCTGTGGCCATCAATGTGCCGGAATGGATTCCGGAAAACTGCATTCAGTGCAACCAGTGTTCCTTTGTCTGCCCTCATGCTGCAATCCGCCCTGTTCTTGCTACTCAGGAAGAGCTGAAGGGGGCTCCTCAGAGCTTTGCAACCATCAAGGCCAACGGCAAGGAATTAAACGGTCTTGCCTACCGCATTCAGGTTTACGCTGAAGATTGCCTGGGCTGTTCCTCCTGTGTATACACCTGTCCGGCCAAGGAAAAGGCTCTGGTGATGAAGCCCATTGCCTCTCAGCTCTCCAATCAGGTTGCCAACCTTAATTTTGCTCAGGAAAACATCAGACTTAAAGATGATTTGATGCCGCGCGACACGCTCAAGGGCTCGCAGTTCCAGCAGCCGCTTCTGGAGTTCTCAGGCGCCTGCGCCGGCTGCGGCGAAACCCCCTATGTGAAGCTGCTCACTCAGCTGTTCGGCGAACGGATGATTATCGCCAACGCCACCGGGTGCAGTTCCATCTGGGGCGCCAGTTCTCCCACCACTCCCTATTGCGAAAACTCCCGCGGACAGGGGCCGGCTTGGGGCAACTCGCTGTTTGAAGACGCCGCCGAATTCGGGTTCGGCATGCACATTGCCTATGATCAGCGGCGCCGTATGCTCTCCGACCTGCTGAGCGAGGCTGCCGGAAAAACGCAGTCGGAAGGCCTGAAGCAGGCGATTGCCGACTGGCAGGCCAATATGAACAAGGCTGAAGAGTCCCGGCAGTTTGGCGAAGATGTGCTGATGAACCTGCATGAGCTGGAAGATGCTGAGTTGATGGAAAAAATCGAGAATATGTCCAACCTGTTCACCAAGAAGTCTGTCTGGATTTTCGGCGGCGACGGCTGGGCCTATGACATCGGTTACGGCGGGCTCGACCATGTGCTGGCTTCCGGTGAAGATGTAAATGTGCTGGTAATGGATACGGAAGTATATTCCAACACCGGCGGGCAGGCATCCAAGGCTACCCCGCTGGGCTCCATCGCCAAGTTTGCCTCCACCGGTAAGCGCACTGCCAAAAAAGACCTCGGCAAAATGGCAATGGCCTACGGCTACGTGTATGTTGCATCCGTATCCATGGGCGCCAACAAAATGCAGGTGCTGAAAGCATTTAAGGAAGCGGAGGCCTACCCCGGTCCCTCGCTGATAATTGCTTACTCGCCTTGCATCAACCAGGGCATCCGCAAGGGAATGGGCCGTTCCATGGAAGAAGGCAAGCTGGCGGTTGAATCGGGCTATTGGCCGCTTTACCGCTACAACCCGCTGCTGGCTGATGAGGGCAAAAATCCGTTTATTCTGGAATACAAAACTCCAAACGGAACCTTGCAGGACTTCCTGATTGGGGAAAACCGCTACGCCCAGCTTGAAAAGATTAACCCGACCGGCGCCGGGGAAATGCGGGAAGAGCTTGAGCGGCAATATCTCGACCGTTTTGAATACTTCAGCTGGCTGGCTGGCAGACAGGTGAAAGCCCCGGATTCGGAAGGGCACCCCGCCCCGGCGGTGAACGCTCAGGCTGATCCGGCCGGTGTGAGCGCGGCGCCGGATGCCCGTCCTGTTCCCGATCATAAACCGGTTCCGGGGGCTGAGGCGCCCAGAGATGAAAGCCAAACAGGGGATGACAATAAAAAATAACTTCTATAAAAGACGGGCAGACAACTGCCCGTCTTTTCGTTATCATAAATGAAAATATTTAAGGTAAAAGTATAAAGGGGAAAGCCGCATGGAGAACTGCATTACAAAGGAATGGGTAATGGAGTTTCTGGCTGAAGAAGGCTTCAGGCCGGATCTGGATGAAGATGAAGATGTTTTTTTCAAATTTGAACGAAAGACCTTTTGGTGTTTTTTTGATGAAAATGACCCTGAATATATGAGCATGTCCTATTTTGTGGGCTACGAGATACCGTTCAGCCTTACTTCTGACGACATCAATTCCGCTCTGATTGAGCTGATGCTCACAATGAAAATGACCAAGGCCAGACTCCTCGAGCTTGACGATGAGCAGGTCCGCATCAAGCTGGCAGTGGAGGTGTTTACCGACAGGAAGCATTTTGAAAGATATTTTGAGCGTTTTATCAGCGTGCTGTTGCACAGCAGCGAAAAAATGGCGGAATTGCTTGAAGAAAAACAGGAAGTTGAAAAAGATAAATGCCACTGAGAGGAGATTAAAGCTGCTTGACCACCCGGAGTTGGGTTCTCTGATTTCCCTCGCTCAAGGGTAAAATTCAAAGCTAATCTGCTCTAGCTAAAAAGTAAAATATGCGGTATGTCTGTCGATATTGCATTGGACGAAATTCATGGCTCGACTTTGGAAGTTTACGAAGCCAAAGCGTTCAAAGTGTTCCCGCGAAAGGGACGACCTCAAACCGGTTTGAGAGGTTTCCGTGAGCAACAAATATCTTGGGGTTTATTCAACGGTAGAAACAAGCAACACCCCCGGCAAGCGCAATAGTTACAATTACGGTTATAAAAGTTCGCAGACCATACGCAAGCGTTACTGGTACGCCTGGGAATGGGATACTGGAACTGTTCTGGTTCTGAATGCAGATGAAAACTATAAACCGGTGGGGCAGCCCCGCATCTTGGTTTATGCCGTTTTTGACAGCCGTTTTTCGTTGGATGAAAATAAAACCCGAATTCTCCCTGAGCCGGAATTTCCGGTTGTATCGCAGTCTAAAGGAGAAACAGGGGATGCCGCCGCTCCTGCTCAAAAGGCGGCTGAAGCCGGGGAAAAAGCTGCGGCTCCTGTCGTCTCAGCAGAAAAGCAGAAGCCTCAGCTGCCGGAAGAGCTGTCCCCGGAAGGCGATCAGCCTTCTGTAAAAGTCAGACAGTCTGCTTCAGGCGGAGGTTCCAGAAGCGCCCGCAAAGCCAGACATGTTTATTCGGCTGAAGAAATTGAGCTGGCTGAACAGGATGCTGTCGCTTCATTCGAGGACGGGCTGAAGCTGTTCAACATCGGCAACCGTTCAGAGGCGCTGCGCGATTTTGAATGGCCTCTGCATTTGAATGTGCTATGGCAGCGCAAGCATAAGCACCTGTTTTCCGATTTCGGAATCACCCTGCGCAAGATAAAAGAGGGAGAGCTGGCCCTTAAGTATCACCAGAAAGCCTTGTCTCTATCGCCGGATGAACCGAATATTATGTTTAATCTGGCAAGAACCTATCTGGTGCTGGGCAACCTGCCTGCGGCCAAGTCGTATATTGAGTTTGTTCTGGCCAGAAATCCGGATCTGAAAGTCGGGCGGCTTCTTAAAGATTATATTGACAGGAATTTGTAAGTCAGGGATATCCGGTCTGTTTTTCATGTCCAGGGCCGGATTTTAGGCGCAGGTATTTGCGGCTGACATTATTGTCATATCCTAACTTGACAGGAGCATACTGAATGAATCGTACCATCGCCCTGCTGATTCCGGCAATTTTGCTGGCAGCAATGGCTTTAATAGTTTTTCAGCAGTTTCACAGCGCTCAGAATGAGCCTTTGCCCGTGCAGTCTGTAGAAAACGAGACGGATGTCCCGGCGGATAAGGTCGAGCCGCCTGTTCCTTCGATGAGCACCACCGCACCCTTGCCGGCTGAAGAGGAGCAGCCCGGCTCGTTGCAGGCTGCCGGGGATGCCGCTGAAGCTCCTTCATCCAATATCCCCCCAAAAGCAGACGACAGTAATCCTCCCCCGGTTTCTCAGGCTCAGCCTGAGGACTCTGGCGATAATTCCAGGCCTGATGAAAAGTCTGCTCCGAAGCAAAGCAAAACCAGCGCCGGGCAAACTGAACAAAGCCAGGCCCCGGTCGCTCAGCCTGCTGCGGCCGAACCCGCGCCGGAGCCTGTAAAGTCGCATAAGGCGGAGTCGTTCAAGTTTCAATACCAGGGAAATGAGATGCTGTTTATTATAACTGCTGATTCCGGGTTTGAGTATAAGTCGTTTGTGCTGACTTCGCCCGATCGCCTGATAATTGATCTTTTAGGCAACTGGAGCGGCGTTGAAAATGTGAAGGCGCCTTCCAACCGGCTTATCAGCGGGATGCGCAACGGGAAAACTGAACGCGGCCACAGAGTCGTGCTTGATTTGAAGCAGGCTCCCAAAGGTTACGAAACCAAACGGGAAGGCAATAAAGTTACCGTAAGAGTTTTTTAATTTACCCGAGGACAGGCTTATGAGCAATGAACAGTTCAATGGCAAAAGTGAACAGTTTAATGCCGATCAGGCATTAGCTGGCGACAGGCCACGCGATGAAGCGGTCCCGCAGGCGGGCAGCGTGCAATATGCCGGCCAGGGAGCGCCCGGGCAGCAGGGCTTTGGGGTGAATCAGTCCGGAACGCAGTATCCGAATAATGGGCAGGCTTATAATAATGTTGTGGGCTGGCAGGAGCATAATGGAAACACTCGATATCTCCGCCCCGAACTGCATGAGAACACCGGTCAGGCATGGAATGCACCCGGCTGGCAGGAGTTTGCCAGCGTGCATACGCAGGCCGATGGGGGGCAGAGCCTGAACAGCGGGCAGGCAGGCCCCGATGCCGGCTGGCAGAATTTCGCTGGAAATGCCGGGCAGCCCGGCGCCGGACAATACCGGAACAATGGGCAGGCATATGGCGTTGGACGGCAAGAAGCCGACAGCTCCGCCAAGCATCCTGATATGGGGCAGTATCAAAACTCCGGTCAGGCATACGGCAATGCCGCCTGGCAGGGCAATCCCGGCCCCCAGCAGACTCAGCAGCCTAACGCGGGTCAGTGGGCTCAACCGCAAAATATCATATATCAGGGGGTTCCGCCTGTTTTTTGTCAGAACTGCGGTAACCAGATAGACCCCCGTGCCACACTCTGCCTAAGCTGCGGATGCCAGATCAGGCCTGTTATTCCCAAAGGCAAAAGCAGAGTTGCTGCCGGCATACTCGGCATATTGCTTGGCGGTCTGGGAATTCATAAATTTTATATGGGCAGGATCGGGTTCGGCATCCTCTATCTTCTCTTTTTCTGGACCTGGATTCCTGCTATCATCGGTTTTATTGAAGGCATCATTTACCTTTGTGAAAGTGATGAAAAGTTTGCGCAGCGTCTGATGTAGGCGGTAATCCTTTCAGAAATTTTAGTGGACAATCCATTCAGACTGGCGTATAGGAAATCGTTTCTGGTAAAATAAGAGTAACCGCTCTTTGATTATATTTCAGGAGATAATTATGGCCCATAAGAAAATTGAACGTAAAAAGGAACTCGACCGTCGCCGTCACCGCCGCGAGCAGCGCATTAAAGAACGTATTCGTGAAGCCAAGGCCGCTAAAAAGGCTTAGACTGAATTTGCATTGCCTAAGTATACTCTCAGTATTTCCCGCCTTTGAATACCAGGATGAGATGTTGTTTGAGTATTGAGCAAATTTTAAGGAGGAAGCAATGCCTATCTACGAATATCAATGTCAGGAATGCGGCAGCGTATTCGAGGAAATGCTCAAGGAATTTGATGTTCTCGAATATCCCTGCCCCAAGTGCAAGGGTATCGGAAAACGGCTGATTTCCCGTCCCACCCTTCAGTTTAAGGGTATGGGCTGGACTTGCCACGATGGCCCGCCCAACAAAAACTGGGGCAAACCTTCCGCTGCGGAAGACCCGTATCATAACCCCGGTCTTCCCCTGGAAGAAGTAAAACGTCCCAAAGATGAAAAACCTGCGGCGGCGGAAAAATCCGCTGAATAGTTCTGGTTATTTCGTGAACGGGCAGCCTTGGCTGCCCGTTCACGTTCCTTTCAAATGTTGCCTGCACCATGTCAGCGTAATGGAATAAATATGATAGAGCGTTATACCCGCCCGGAAATGGGCAGCATCTGGTCAGATCAAAGCCGTTTTGACGCCTGGCTTGAAGTGGAACTGGCTGTATGTGAAGCCTGGCATCGGCTGGGCCGGATTGAAGATGGCGATATGGCCGAAATTCGTGAAAAGGCCGGCTTCGATCTTGAGCGGATTTATGAAATCGAACAGGAAACCCGCCACGATGTAATCGCCTTTCTTACTGCTGTAGAAGAGAAGGTCGGGCCTGCATCCCGCTTTATCCACCTGGGCTGCACTTCATCAGATATTGTTGATACGGCCAATGCCCTGCTGCTGGTGAAGGCAGGTAAGCTGATTCTCGCCGATATAGATAAATTCATGGCTGTGTTGCGTGAGCTCATTGAAAGCAATCGGGGGCGGCTGTGCATGGGGCGCACTCATGGCATCCATGCCGAA
>JAFQMU010000191.1 GCA_017421085.1 Desulfovibrionaceae bacterium
GGGCAGGCGGGAAACCGGCGGGTGGAGATAGTGCTGAAAAATGAACAGTGGATGGGCAGTTACCCCTGATGTCATATGCCTGACTTCAGGTTTTGCAAAATTTGAGCAATGGGTATATACTTACATCTCTTAAACGCTCTGGAGGTTGAATATCCCTGATGAAGAAAAACCGAAAAAGAAAAGAGGAAAATTATTTAAAATTTTGATATTGCTGGTGCTGCTCGGGGGCATTGGCTTTGCTGTCTGGAAATTCCTGCTGCCCATGGTTCTTGATTCGGATTCATCAGCGGAACCTCAGGCCGTAGAACAGGCTCAGAGCGCGGAAGAAGCAGCGTCCCTTGAGAATGTGGTTGTGCCCCTGCCTACCTTTATGGTCAACCTTTCCGACCCCCTGGGGCGGCGCTATATCAAGCTTACCGTTGAAGTTGAGGTGAACAGCGAGCAGGCGGCGGAAGAGCTGCTGAACAGCACGGCCAAAGTGCGGGATGCAATCAATCTTCTGCTGTCGAGCAAGTCTTATGCGGACCTTGCCCCGGCGGAAAACAAAATTATGCTCAAAAATGAAATTGTGGAAAGACTTAATCAGATTTTGGGCGGTCCGAAAGTTGCACGGGTTTATTTTGCGGAAATAGTAATCCAGTAATTTGACTGTAGCCCTGCCCCGCTGAGCCGGGTCGGCAAAATGTTAAATCTGGCAAAAAGGTAAGTTTATGAGTGACGATCAGGATAAATTGGCTGCGGAATGGGCCGCCGCCCTTGCTGAAGACGATGCCGCCGGCGATGCCGGGGCCGGGATGTCTGAAGAAGACGCCCTGGCTGCGGAATGGGCTGCCGCTCTTGCTTCTGATGAGCAGGAGCAGTTGAAAAAGGAAAAAGAGCAGACCTTCTTTTCGCAAACCGCACAGGAAGCCAAGTTTGCTGACTTTACCGAAGAAGCCAAGGCCCCCCGCCCTGATTCGGGCAGAAGAGAGCTTGATTTCATTCTTGACATTCCTCTGGACGTGTCAGCGGAACTGGGGCGCACCCGCCTTTTAATCAATGAGCTGCTTCAGCTCGGGCAGGGCTCGGTGGTTGAGTTAAACAAGCTGGCCGGTGAACCGCTGGAGGTATTTGTTAACGGCAAGTTGGTTGCACGCGGGGAAGCGGTGGTAATTAACGAAAAGTTCGGCGTTCGCCTGACAGATATCATCAGCCCGATTGAGCGGGTAAAGCAGCTTGGCTGAGTTCAGGCGGTATTTCCCGGCTTGAGGTCGGAGATTTATGAATTTAAAAGCCCATTCCTTCTGAATGGGCTTTTAAATTTTTGCTGACAGGGAAATATATTTATTAAAAGCGCAAACAGCCGTCTGGCCGCAAATGAGCGTAAAAATTATCCTGCAAAACAAAATCAGCCAATGTTCTTGGTTGCAGCCATTCTTGCTTTGCTGTTTCCGGAGGGGGGCGGAAAAGGGCTTCTCACCCCGGGAGAAACTGCACCCAGATTTTGCGGTTGCGCGGCCCGTCCCATTCACAGAAATACACGCCCTGCCATGTGCCCAGCATCAGCTCGCCGTTTTCTATAATCAGGAGTACATGCGGCCCGCACAGAGTGGTTTTGATATGAG
Organism: Desulfovibrionaceae bacterium; assembly: GCA_017421085.1. GTDB lineage: Bacteria > Desulfobacterota > Desulfovibrionia > Desulfovibrionales > Desulfovibrionaceae > RGIG1962. The sequence goes on from JAFQMU010000191.1 coordinate 1,605, forward strand.
CATCGGAATTACCCTCGGCGTGCCTGAACTCCGCCATATTGGGAACCAGACGATCCATAAACCAGCGCATGTCTGTCGCAACATCGGGGTCGGCATTCTCATTGATGGTCAGGCCGGCGGTAGTGTGCGGCGAGTATACCAGCAGGGCGCCTTTTTGCCAGCCTTGTTTGCGGACCAGCTCGCGCAACAGCCCGGTTACAGCCAACAGTTCCTCCCGACGTTTTGTATTGATTGAAATCTGTTCCATCCCTGTTTCTCAACTGATACCTGGTAATCTGTGTTTTCAAAATCATGCATATTACCGGCAGCTGCCTCCCGGTACTGCAACAAGAGCTTTTTAAGAAGTCTGAAATTTATGACTTTCCCACAAGCATATGCGGCAATGGGCAGTTTGTCCAGCTGCATTCGGCGTCATGATGTTGAACCTATAATATAAGATATTCTTCAAATATTTCTGATTTATATGCCGGCATTTAATCCGGCCAGGCAGCTCAGCAATCTGAGCAGACGCTCTTGACCTCATAAAGAAGCAGCCTTATATAATATGTATTGAATATTATTTTTTTATTCATAAAATATGATATCTATGTCTGAATTAATATAGGAGTTAATATGAAAGAGAACATGAGAAACCGTAACGAAGAAATGCGCAACAGAAACCTTGAAGAACGTCGTGACATGGGCGCCCGCGAAGAAGCTCCCATGGGCCGTGAAGACCGCGACTCCGCCCGCGGCGGCGCCACTGAAGCCGGGCGCAATCCGAATGAGCGCGACATATAGCTGATCTTGCGGCAGCCGCCGCAGCCTGAAATCAAAACAGGCAATCAGAGCGCAGTTTGCGCCTCATGCCCGGCAACGGGCCGGAACCTGCTTTGCAGGTTTGTAAATACAGATAATGTTAAGGACAGGGCTTGCCCTGTCCTTGTTTTATATAGGGGAAGACGCCATTGCTGCCTGAAGAGCGTCTTTTGCCTTGCATCGCCCCGCTGGCCTCGACTGAAAACAGGGGTGTTTATCATGGGCATAAAGACGACATCCGGGTGAACCCTGCATCAGGCTTGAAATCTTGATTTTCCGCTTGCTAAGCGGAGATATACAAGTTATTTTCCTGACTTGGGAAATGCCTTGATTGTGAACGGAGACAAAAGTCAAATGACGGACGAACGCCCTAAAGTTTCATTGCTGGAAGATTTGCAGGACCTTGACCGCAAACTGGTAAAGCTGATCGCAAGGCGCGCGGAAATTTTGCAGAAATTGAGCGCCCATCGGCACAGGTCGCCCCGCGCCGCTTCCCGCTACGCCGGAGAGGAAAAGGAATTGCGCAAAAACTGGGAACAGGCGGCCAGTCGCCTGAGCCGGGATGAGCGTTTCCTGCGGGATGCTTTTTCGCTTTTACAGGAAATTACTTTGATTCCCGGCCATCTGGAAGAACGCAAAGACAGCCTGTATAATCTGGCCCCCCCGCGCAAACCGGTTGAGTTTGATTTGCCTGCTCCGGTTTCGCAGCGGCTAGGCCTGATGTGGGTTGCCGCTGCGGCAGGCTGGGGAGCAAAGCTGGAGCTGCCCGGGCAGGCCCTGTCTGATATGCTGGTTGAGCTGATTAAGGCGCTCAATCAGGCTGGGGCGCATCTTTCCTGGGAAAGAGATGCGGCTGTTTTCAACCGTGGTGGCGGGGAACTTTCCTTTGCAGATAAAACAATTTTCGCCGGCAACTCTGTTTTGAATTTCTATCTGCTTTCCGCTCTGCCTCTGGGCAGACCCGGCGTAGTCAAGTTTACCGGCGACTCAGCCCTGAAGCTGCACGATTTTTCCATTTGGCGCAATGTCATGCCGTTGTTTGGCGCCAGGCTCGCGCATGTAATCCCGAAAACCCGCGGTCTGCCGGTGCATCTTGAGTGCTCCGGGCTGGTGCCTGACGAAGTGACGCTGCCGCCCGATCTGCCGCAGGATGCAGTAATGGCTTTGATGCTGGCCGCTTCTACCTGGGAGAAAAACGTTCGTTTTCTCGATAACGGCACATCCGCTTTCAAAACGGCTAGGCAGGAAATATTGCTCCTGTTTGAGGGGGCAGGCCTGAAGACGAAGTCGGGCGACGGCTGGATTGATATTGCTCCTGCTCTGCGGCAAATGAGTTTACAGCCCAAGGTATGCATTGACCTCAGATTTGCGCTTCTCTTGCTGGGATTTGGGATTATGGCCGGAGGAAAAGCCCGGCTTCAGGGCATATGGCCGGAATTTCCCGAACAGACCTGCGCTGTGGAAAGCGTTCTGGCCTGGGCGGGCTTTGAGCTTCGGCGCGATGAACGCTCAATTGAGCTGCTTCCTGGTAAAGCTGCTCCGGATGCTTTGCGTCTGGACAGCCTGCCGGAATGGAGCATTCCGTTCGTTCTGGCATTCGGAGCGCGGCTTGCTTTGAACGAGGGCCTAAAGCCGCGTCTGGCTGTTTCCGAATCTGTTATGGGGTTAAAACTGGAAACAGCCCGGGAGTTTCTCCAGGTTCTTGGCGCTGACCTTGAAGTTGCGGATGGCGAGGACGGCTGCCGACAGATTGTTCAGACCGCACAGAAAGCAGACGGGGCCACGGCAATCTGGACGGCTCCCGACTCCGACTGGGGTTTGGCCATGGCTTTGGGGGCTTATCTCAGGCCTAACATATCCCTGACCAACCCGGCTCAGATAAGCAAAGTTTTCCCGGCGTTCTGGTCGTTTTACAACAGTCTTCCCCAGCCGGGATTTTTTACCAGGGGAAAGGAAGAGCCTGTTGAAGAAAAAAAACGGCGCAAGGTCATTGCCAGAGGAGTTGCCTCCGACCTTGCAGAATTAAGGGCAGACTATGAGCCGCCAAACGATGATGAGTGACAACCTGCAGATAGGGAGCATGGATATTTCCGCTCTTGAGCAGGAAATTGCGCGGATAGAGCAGGAAGAGAAAAACTGCCTGGCGGAGTTGAATGAACTGCTCGTCAGAGAGAATGCCGCGCAAGGAATTTTCTTCGCTCAGGAAATACATGCCCTCAAGCAGGACAAACTGCGCCTGAATGTGGAAAAGGAGTTCTGCCGCAAGCGTATAGCGCGGCTCAGGTTTGAAGCGGAGGCCGATTATGGAGTTTGGCAGTAAAAAGGTGCTGGTTACCGGGGCCGATGGATTTATCGGAAGCCATCTGGTGGAAAGGCTGCTCGCGGAAGGCTGTGCAGTCAGAGCCTTTGTGCAGTATAATTCTTTCAATTCCTGGGGATGGCTTGACTCGTTTGATGCGCAGCTTTTGAAGGAAATAGATGTCGTTGCCGGTGATGTGCGCGATCCCTACGGAGTAAAAAACGCCTGCCGCGGAGTTGATGCAGTTTTTCACCTGGCGGCGCTCATCGCCATTCCTTTCAGTTATCATTCGCCGGCAAGCTATGTTGAGACCAACATCAACGGCACTCTGAACATATTGCAGGCAGCCCGCGATCTGGACGGGTTGCGCACCTTTATCACCTCGACTTCAGAAGTTTACGGTACAGCCAGGTATGTTCCCATTGATGAGAAGCATCCGCGTCAGGGGCAGTCTCCCTACTCGGCAACCAAAATCGGGGCGGACTCTCTGGCGGAAAGCTTCTGGCGCAGTTTCGGGCTGCCGGTAACGGTTGTGCGTCCGTTTAATACTTACGGACCGCGCCAGTCAGCCAGAGCGGTAATTCCCACCATTATCACACAGCTGCTCTCCGGGCAGGAAGAAATCAGGCTTGGGGCGCTTTCACCCACCCGTGACTTCAACTATGTTGCCGATACCTGCGCGGGGTTTGTGGCCATAGCCAAATCGGGCAGAAGCGTGGGGGAGGAAATCAATATTGCCTCCGGCGTGGAAATTTCCATAGGAGATCTGGCCCGTGAGCTGGTAAGGCAGATAAACCCGCAGGCCGTAATCATCTCCAATGAGGCTGAGCGGATGCGCCCCAAAGACAGCGAGGTGGAACGGCTTTTGGGGTGCAATACCAAAATCGGAGAGCTGTGCGGCTGGCGGCCTCAGTATGACCTGTCCGCAGGTCTTCAGCAGACCATTGCCTGGTTTAGTCGACCGGAAAACCTTGCCCGCTATAAAAGTGAAATCTATAATATTTAACCGGGGAGAATATGCACTGCTCCCAGTTTGAAGAAATAATCGCCTTTATCAAAGGGCTGTATCCGGGAGAAACTCCGGTGCCCCTGCACGCCCCCCGTTTCCTGGGCAATGAAAAAAAATATCTTGCCGACTGCATCGATACCACCTTTGTGTCATATGTGGGCGCATATGTTACCCGCCTGGAGGATATGACCAGAGAATATACCGGAGCAGCCCGGGCTGTGGCCCTGGTCAACGGCACCTCGGCCCTGCATATGGCTCTGCACGCCATGGGCGTGGGAGAGGGCGATGAGGTAATCACCCAGCCTCTTACCTTTGTGGCCACCTGCAACGCTGTGCGGCATACAGGGGCCTGGCCGGTTTTTGTAGATGTCGATAAGAAGAGCCTTGGCCTCTGCCCACAGGCGCTTGCCGCCTGGCTGACGGAAAATACCCGGCGCAGCTCTGACGGAAAAATTTATAACCGCACAAGCGGGCGGCGTGTTGCCCTCTGCCTGCCCATGCACAGTTTCGGGCAGCTTGCGCGCATGGATGAAATTATGGCTGTGTGCGCCGAGTTCGGCATTCCTGTGCTGGAAGATGCAGCCGAGGCTCTGGGCAGTTTTCTGGGAGAGCGGCACGCCGGGACCATGGGCCGGGCAGGCATACTCAGCTATAACGGCAACAAGCCGGTAACCTGCGGCGGCGGGGGGATGGTGATTACCAATGATGAAGAGCTGGCTGCCCGCATCAGGCATCTTTCCACCACAGCTAAACAGCCCCACCCCTACCTGTTCAACCATGACGAGGTGGGCTACAATCTGCGCCTGCCCAATCTGAACGCGGCTGTGGGCTGCGCTCAGATGGAAAATTTTTCTGATGTTCTGGCGAACAAGCGGGAACTGGCCCTGATTTACGGCGAGTTTTTCCGCACGCTTGGCATTCCCTGCATTGAAGAGCGCCCCGGCTGCCGGGCCAATTACTGGCTGAATGGTATTTTTGCCGACTCCCGCAGCCAGCGCGACCGGTTTTTGGAATTTTCCGCAGAAAACGGGGTGCAGTGCAGACCGGTATGGACCCTTATGCCCCGGCTGCCCATGTATTCCGACTGCGCATGCGGACCGGTTCCCAATGCCCTCTGGCTGGAGGAGAGAATCATCAGCCTGCCCAGCAGCTACCGCTTTCCGGCCTGATTTGGTTTGACTGTCGGGGAGGGGGCGATGATTGGGATATCAAAACTTTATCTGAATAAAGCGGAAAGTTCCGATTATCTGCGCTATACTGCCAGGGGTGAACGTAAACCGGTTATTGTCTGGAACATAACCCGGCGTTGCAATCTTGATTGTCTGCATTGCTATGCCGGCGCCTGCCGGGAAGTGCAGGCGCATTCCCCGGAGGAAGTTTCCTTTGAGCAGGCCAGAGCGATAATTGACGATCTGGCCGGGTTTGGAGCGCCCGTGCTGCTTTTTTCCGGCGGAGAACCTCTGCTCAGGGAAGACTTGCCGGAGCTTGCGGCTTACGCCTCAGCACAGGGGCTGAGGACGGTGCTGTCAAGCAACGGTACCATGCTCAACGCCGCAAAGGCAAAAGCCCTGAAACGGGCGGGCGTAAGCTATGTCGGCATATCTCTGGACGGCCTGGCTTCTGTGCATAATCGTATGCGGCGGAGTGATATGGCCTTTGAGCTGGCCCTGTCAGGGCTTGCGGCCGCCCGCGAGGCCGGGCTGAAAACTGGTTTGCGCGTTACCCTGACGCAGGAAAATATTCCTCAAATCAGCGATATTTTTAAGCTTGTTATTGAACAGGGGATAGACCGCATCTGCTTTTACCATCTGGTAGGGGCCGGACGAGGCCGGGATCTTGCGCCCCCGCTTCATCATGAAACCCGCCTCGCTCTGGACATGATAATCAGCTCCACCCGGGAGCTTTGGGAAAAAGGCGTAAAAACCGAGGTGCTCACAGTAGACAACCACGCCGACGGGCCCTATCTATGGATGAGGGTGCAGCGCGAAAATCCACGGCTTGCGGAGCGGGTGTGGGAGCTTTTGAGCCTTTCCGGGGGAGGTTCTTCCGGTCTGGGTATTGCCGCCATAAACTGGCAGGGCGATGTTCTGCCCGACCAGTTCTGGCAAAACCGGAGGCTGGGCAATGTGCTTGAACAGCCATTTGCCGAAATCTGGGCAGGCCGGGGCAGACCGGCCGACTGGCCCGGCCCGGAAAGTGTCGGGGAATTTCTGGCCCGCCTGCGCGATAAACAGGCATATGTGCAGGGGCGCTGTGCGCGCTGCCGCTTCATTTCCATTTGCAGGGGCGGCTTCCGGGCTCGTGCCGACCTGCTTTACGGCAACCCCTGGGCCGAAGATCCGGCCTGCTACCTGAGTGATGCGGAAATTTCCGGCTATCCTCCATATCAGCGCCGCATACATGCAATAATCAACAGCGGGTAAAACATGAGCAGCCTGAAAGAAAAAAATACTTCTCTCACATCGTTTGAGCAGGCCAGGACAGGCGGAGAGAGGAAGAACGCCGGCGAGACTTCTCCCCGGCGCCTGAGTGGGGGGAAACCCGGTCTGGAAGAAATCCGCCCTGTGAAGCCATTACCCGGCTCCGGGCAGGATGCCGAAGCCGCTGCCCTGAGCAGGAGCTTTGTAATCGGGTTGCTTTTCGCTTCCGTCTTATTGTTCGGGGTACTTCTGCTTCTGCTCTGGTCGCTTTCCTATTTCGGAGCAAAGTTTCTGTCATCAGAAGCGGGCCTGTTGACTCTGGGCGCCGTCATGGGCGTATTCATGGCTGCGCTTGCCCTGTCGGGTGCGCTGGCCTGGGCTCTGGCCACTAACAGGCGTCTGCCCTTCATTCATAACCTGCGGGGGCTGATGAATTTCGTGTTTTTCCCGCTTATGCGCCTGGCGGGAATATTTTTTCGCATTCCCAAAAGCAAGGTGCGTCTGGCTTTTATTCGTCTTAACAACGATTTGGCCGGAGCCTCCCGGATTCGCTGCAAACCGCATGAGCTTTTAATTCTGCTGCCGCACTGTATTCAGAAAAGCGCCTGTCCGCATCGCCTGACTCATAATATTCAGGCATGCACCCGCTGCGGGGCCTGCAAGGTGGGGCCGCTGCTCAAGCTTGCCGAGCGTTACGGGGTTGAAGTTGTAATTGTTCCCGGCGGCACCGTGGCCCGGCAGATGGTAAAGGAAAAACGCCCCAAATGTTTGATTGCGGTGGCCTGCCACCGCGACCTGACCAGCGGCATTCGCGATGTGGCCGCTCTGCCTGTGTTTGGGGTGGTGAATGAACGCCCGTTCGGGCCCTGCATCAACACCAGCGTGGATGTTGATGAAATTGAAAGGGCCATCCGCATGTTCACGGGAGCTGGGGCAGCCGGCAATTAAAAATCATCCAGGTCTTGCTTTTACAGCATTGAATGCTTAAATTATAAAATATAACAGGATATTAATTAATGATTAGGGCAGGGAGGCGCCATGAATAAGATAGAACTGATTAAAAAGCTCGAAGATGCCGTTAATTCGTTAAAACAGGAAATAGACAGGAATGACGGCTCTACCCTGGCCGCTATCGGCAACAACATCGGGTCGTGCATTGACGGCATTGTAGATGAAATCAGCAACAGTAAAAAAGCCCAGCGCCTTGGCGACAGCATAAAAAAACACTGGAGCGGCCTGGAAGAAGCTATTGTCAAGGGCGACAGGAAAATTTCCGCTTCAGCGCTTTCTGTCGTTCAGAAAGGAATTCATGAGCTTAAGAAGAAACTGGGCGAAGAAAATGACGCCCCTACCTTTGAATATAAAGGCAAGCCGTTTGCTCAAAGCGAACCTAACCGCTCCACGGTGTTCAAAGCGGGAAAAGGGCAGGAAGCGCCTGTGGCCAAGCCTAAAAAGAAGGGAGAAAAGACCGCTGCCTACTTTGGCGGCAATGACTCAAAAACTGGGGATGAGCCGACCATTATTGTCCCCGCCGGGGAAACTCCCAATGAATCAAAGGTGTTCAAGGTAGGCAGGAACCAGGAAGTTCCGATAGCTAAGCCGGAGAAAAAAACTGAAAATTAACAGACTGCCTTTCCGATGCCCGGAAGGGATCATCAAAAATTTTATGGCGAAAGGCCCCATAAAGGGGCCTTTCGCTTTACTGAAACCAGCTTAAACCATTTCTGATTGTCGCCAGACATATCGGCGCTGCTCTTATCTGCGCTGACTTTCCCCCCCGCCGGTGGCTGAGGACAATGTCCTGTTACAGGCGGGCCTGAGAAATTCTTTTCTTTCCCAACCTTAAACATATCCAGTCTCCACCGGCAAGGGAGTGAGAAGTCCGCTTTACAACGGTCTGTCAGCGGCTGAGAACATAAGGAAATGTAAGTCCGCCGAAATCCATTGACATATCTTTAAAAATAAGGAAAAACCATGAGAGTAACAAACGGGCGTGTTGCATAGTCATATTCCTTTTTTCACCTTCTAAATTTCGGGCGGGGTTTTTATGACCATCAGAATGCGGATTTTGCTGCTTTTTATCATCTCCGGGCTGGTTATTTCCGGCGGGGTGATCGGCTATTCGACAGTGCAGATGCGCAAGGACGCAGAAGCCTATTATGTTTCTTCTTCCGGCGCCCAGCTTCGGCTGATGAACGATTATATTGAAAATTTTGTGGACTCTGCCCTCGGCAGTATAGGAACTCTGGCCCGCTATACAGAGTTTGATGAGGCGCAGAATGTTTTCCCCCGCTATGTTGATAAACCGACGGAAACAGTTTACCGCATTGCCGACCTCAGCCCGGAGGCAAGGCGGCTGATGGACCCGATGCTCAACTTTGACCAGAGTTATGATGAATATCTTGAGGTCTATGCAGGTTATGCCGACGGCAGCCTGGTTTCAACCCTGGACGGTCTGAAGTTCCCCGCCCATTTCGATATGAGCAAGCGCCCATGGTATCTGGGCAGGGCCAATGCCGCTGAAGATTATGGTCTGGCCGCCGCCTACACTTCCATGAGCGGCGAAACGGTATTTGCGGTTACCCATAAAATGAAGGATGCTTCCGGTGCGCTTACCGGGGTTCTGGGCATTGACGTCAGCCTGCAGGGTCTCAGTAACAAAATTGCCGAGCTGAGTAAGGGCGACACCGGATATTTTGTGTTGATTGAAGATACGGGCAGAATTCTGTGTGAGCCGACTCATCCTGATCTGGTGGGGAAAGTGCTGGGCAAAGATATTAACGACCCCGGAATGCTGGAAGTATTTTCCACCCGAAACGGCATAGTGCGTCTCACCCTCGGGGGGGAAGAGCTGTGGGCCAATATAATGACCAACAAGTTCGGCTGGAAGGTAGTTTCCATTCAGTCGGAAGAAGCGATTTTTGCCCGCAGCAATGCCACAGTGCAGGCGGTGATGTGCATCACCCTCGGGCTGGTGCTGCTCGCCATGATTGTCTGCGTGCTTCTGGTGCGCTCCATCAACCGTCCGCTGTCATTGATTGTCAGCACCGCAGACAGGATTTCCAACGGCGATATGAATGCCGTGCTGAATCCCAAGGATTTTTACGGCGAGCTTGCCCAGCTGCAAAGCTCGCTCAGTGCGATGATGCGCAATTTGCGTGATCTTGTTAAAACTTCAGAGCAGAAGAGCGCGGAGGCTGAAGCCAAATCGCTTGAGGCCCAGAAAGCAGTGGGTGATGCTGAAAATGCCCGCCGCGAGGCTGAAAATGCCCGCCGTGAAGGGCTGCTTGATGCCGCCCGCCGTCTGGAAAGCGTTGTGGAAGCTTTGTCTTCCGCTTCCACACAGCTTTCTGCCCGGGTAGAGCAGTCTGATATCTACTCTCAGCAGGCAGCTGAACGGCTTGCAGAAGCGGCAACAGCCATGAATGAAATGAACTGCACCGTGCAGGAGGTGGCGGGCAATGCGACATCCGCTTCCGATATGTCTGCGCAAACCCGAAATAAGGCTGAAGAAGGTTCTGAAATAGTGCAGCGTTCGCTTGCCAGCATCAAAGAGGTGTTGCAGGTGTCTTTGATTTTGAAAGACAATATGGAGCAGCTCAATCAGTATGCGCAGAATATCAGCCACATTATGAGCGTTATTTCCGACATCGCTGACCAGACGAACCTGCTGGCGCTTAACGCGGCAATTGAAGCGGCCCGCGCAGGCGAGGCCGGGCGCGGCTTTGCCGTGGTGGCCGATGAGGTGCGCAAGCTGGCTGAAAAGACCATGGCCTCTGTCGGCGAGGTGGGGAAAGCCATCAACGCCATTCAGGACAGCGCCACTAAAAACATGGCTGCGGTAGACAACGCAGTGCGCCAGATTGAACAGGCGACTGAATATGCCGGAGAATCAGGGCAGGCCCTGGAAGAAATTGTGCGTAATGCCGAGTCGACGGCCGACCAGGTTGGGGCCATTGCCACCGCCAGCGAGGAGCAGTCGGCAGCAAGCGAAGAAATAAATATGGCCATCATGCAGGTAAACGAGATTTCAGGCGAAACCGCTCAGGCCATGGCCGAGGCGGCCAGAGCCGTGGAAGAGCTGACAGACCAGGCACATGCCCTGAGCCTTCTTGTCGAAGATTTGAAAAACAGCTGATATCTGCCTGCGCAAGTTCAGGTATTGCCTGAATAAGTTACGAAATAGAAAGAGAAGGGCCGCCTGCTGCGGCCCTTCATCTGCATCATGCCCCATGGTTGGTAGTCTGACTGCCTTTATCCCAAGGGGCTTAATGCAGGCGATGCCTTTTATATTTTTCTGTTTGGGGATAAATCAGAGGCAGCCATGAAAATGGGATACCTTTATATCGCCCTTGCCACCCTGCTGTTCAGCAGCATGGAAATTGCGCTGAAGAGCGTGGGCGGACAGTTCAACCCTGTTCAAATCAACCTGACCCGTTTTTTGATTGGCGGAGTTATGCTCATGCCTTTGGCAGTGCGTGTTTTGAAACAAAGGGATGTGCAGCTTGACGGGCGCGCCCTGGGCAGCTTTGCGTTTCTGGGCTTTTTGTGCTGCGTGATCAGCATGACTTTTTTTCAGCTGGCTGTAGAAAACGCCAATGCCTCCGTGGTTGCGGTCTTGTTCAGTTGCAACCCTGTGTTTGTTTTTTTGTTTGCCTTTCTCATTTTGCGCCTGACTCTTCTGCCCCGGCATGTTCTGGCTCTGCTGCTTGAGTGCCTGGGCATTGCGCTGATAATCAACCCCCTGCATACCTCGGTAAGCGCTGCCGGCATAGTGTTTTCCCTGTTGGCCATGATTACCTTTGCCCTGTATGCGGTAATGGGCACCAGACAATGCGAGCGCTACAGCGGTATTGTGGTTACCTGCGGCAGCTTTTTGTTCGGTTCGGCGGAGATGCTGGTTCTGGTACTGCTCAGCCATTTTGAACCTGTAGCCGCCTGGCTCTCTGGAGGCGGGGCGGAATATGGGCTGGATATCTTTGCCTATATTCCGGTAACGGCTGGATATACCGCCAAAAACTGGCTCATAATGCTTTATATCTGTCTGGGAGTAACCGGGGCGGGATTTGCCTGTTATTTCATGGCCATGCAGGCCACCTCTCCCCTTACGGCTTCTCTGGTATTTTTTTTCAAGCCTGCTCTGGCCCCGGTTTTTGCCTGGCTTATACTGGCTGAGCCCATTCCTATAAATATGTTGCTGGGTATTTTCCTGATTCTGCTGGGCTCGCTGGTTTCACTTCCCCCTTTACCTGTTGTGGGAAGAGTTTGCCCGGGTGTTTATCGGTTCCTGGCTGGCGGAAACGCGAAAAATAACTGAATACAGCGGTAACCTTTTTGAGTAAGTGAATCCGCCGCCCTCAGGGCATGCTTCCCCAGCCGAAAGGGCAGGGGAATTTTCCCGTCTGAAGATATAAGGATGGCTTTAGACAGGCCAGCAGAGTTCAGCCCAAACTGCAATCACACCGCTTTGGACAGAGGGTAAAGCAAGGCTGTTTCATGCCTTGGCATACTTTTATGCATTCTCTGAGTTTCAGGAAAATGATTTCAAGTTTTTTGGAAAATATCTGAAAGTCAGACTTTCTTTTGGCTTTTACCTATGTTCATATCTTCAATTTTAATATGTTCATTCAACCAGCGGATGCAGATGTCGAGGAAGCGTTTTACCGATTGGGGGGAATAGTTGTTCGCTTCCATATCCTGCTCAAGCGCTGGAAGGGTATTGTCGCGCAGCCTGGCGTGCAGGAGTTTGTGCTTTTCATACCCCTCGTATGATATGGAGCGCATATATTCTTCTTCTTCTTCGAAATGTCTGATTACATAGCTTTTTAAATATTTTATGCCCTGCACGCTGGCAAATTCATTTTTATCGTCTTCTATAAGTCTGTTCAGTTTTCTCACAATGCTGAACAGCTCTTCGTGGGCCTTATCAATATGCTCTATGCCGATGCAGAGCTCTTTTCTCCAGTTAAAATCTTCGTTGCTCATGGGAAACTTTTTTTGTTGGTTGAGTTAATTTGAGACTGCGGGCAGGTTAGAGACCTGCTCTGGCAAAGCCTTCAATAAGACAGGATGTGATTTCTTCATTAAAAAACATCCGGTGCAAAAATTCCTTATACCCCTGCCTGAACGAGGGCTGAATCTTCAAAACTTCCTTCAGCTCCTCTTCAGCCTCCTGTTTCTGCCCCATGGCGCCGTAAAGCGCCATGCGGAACATGGGCCCTGAAATGGAGGGTGATGTAATCTGCCTGGCCTCCTGCATGGCTTTTTCAAGTTCGTTGTTTACCAGGTAGTAAAGCAGGTCTGCCGTATGATACCAGTCGGGCAGAAAGGGATTCAGGCGGCAGGCTGTACGAATCATATCCCGCCCTTCCTGCCAGCTGCCGGAAGCGGCCAGCTTGACCCCGATGACCGTCATGAGGTAGGTATCGGCAGGGTTTATGCTGATCGCCTTACGGGCATATTCAAAAAACTCTTCTGCCTCGCCCCGTAAATAACAATTATATCCCTTTGCCCATAAACCGTACTGCGACTGGGGGTTCAACACCAGGGCCCGGTTGGCCATGGCTTCGGAAAGATTGAGCAGGTCTGAGCGCTCCTCCACCTCCCACTGGTAACGGGTGGCGTAAATATCTGAAAGCATTCCATAGGCCAGGGCATAATCGGGGTCTATCTGAATTGCCTGCTCCAGGGCCGCTTTGGCGAGATCAAACCGGTCTTCAGCCAGATTGGCCGCCCAGTGGTGATAGCTGAGCACAGCTTCATAGGCTCTGATTTGCTCGGTTCTTTCTTCTTCGGGGAACTCTTTGTATAAAGTGCGCTTTATCCAGCCGAAGCTGTCGCCTATGCGCGATGCCACCTGGGCGACTGTGGAGTCAATAATGTCAAACAGGTTTTCAACAGTATAGGAGCGTTCAAATTTTTCGGCCCATAAAATTTTGTTGGTAGCGGTATCGGTAAGATTGATTCTTACCCGGATGGTGCTGTCGGCGAACTGGGCATTGCCGCTTAAAATAAAGCGCGCTCCAAGCTGCCGGGCCAGATCAGCCTCGGCGCCGGCGCTGTCTCCGATGCCTCTGTTGAAGCCTTTGGCGCTGAAAACCGTGAGGTCTTCAAATTTAGTCAGGGCCATGGTCAGCTCTTCTGCCAGCCCGCTGAGCAGATAGTCAATTTCCCGATGATTGCCGATGTTGTAAAAAGGAAAAACCGCTATGCTGGCCTGATCAGGATTTAGCTCAATGTTTGGGATGGGTGCGCTCTTTTTTTCAGGCGCAAGGCGTCGGAACACAGGCACATAGCTGCCTTTGGGGATATCTATTCTGATGAGATCAGTTCCGTTTTCTTCGTTGCTGGCATAATACTGATCCAGTCTGCTGCGCAGCTTCCCCGCTTCAACTCTGACTACCGGGTCGGTGAGCGAGTCAAAATTTTCTCCACGTTTAAAGATTTCCCGTCCTATGGTATAGGCTTTGAGCTGATACTCCCGCCCGGCAAGTGTTTCTTCAACCAGAAAGCGCAAAAAATCCTTCATTCGGGCGGATGCCGAAAAGTTGCCGCTGTCAACAATGGTTTTCAGCTGAAGAAGGATTTCCTCCTTCATTTCATCATAGTTCCCCACTTCTGCTCCTCTGTTTAATGCGCACTTTATTTAACATAAACAATTTCAAGTATTTTGTAAAATGGAAGATGTAAGTGCGTATGCTTAACGTATGCTTAACAGTAGAGCACTTTGCTGCTGAAAAAAAACAGCTAGGATAGCGCTAAATTCAGTGTTGGTTAAGACGTCAATTCTAGGAGGTATAGATGAGCACTGACATGATTGTTGTTTACATAGGGGTAGGGTTGTATTTTGCAGCCATGCTCGCTGTGGGCTATGTTGTAAAAAGTAAAATTAAGTCTGCTGAAGCATATCTGGTGGCGGGGCGTTCATTCTCTCTTTTGCAGAACGCGCCTGCGCTTACTGCCTGCTTCCTCGGGGGGTCGCTGGTTTTGTCCCTGCCCGGTCTGGTTTACGGTATGGGGGTGTGGAACGACGGCGCCATGTGGGGCGGTGCGATATCGCTGGGCGGCTGTATCTGTCTGCTGCTGTCGGGCTTCTTTTATATGCCCAAGCTGTGGAGACTGAAGCTGCTCTCTCTCGGTGACTTCTTCTACCTGCGTTTCGGCAAGACCACCGGCTTTATCGTAAGTATTATCACCGTGCTTACCTTTGTGTTCTGGGTAGCGGTTCAGATTCTTGTGTTCGCCAAAATCTGTACGGTATTCCTGAACTGGCCGCTGGTAACCTCTGCCATTGTGGGAACCATCATCATCACCACCTACACCACCATGGGCGGCTTGTGGGCAGTAATGGCTACCGATGCCATTCAGGTGCTCCTGGTTTCTCTGGGCGTGGTTATTCTCTTCCCGGTGGCGCTGGGCATGATCGGCGGTTGGGATGTGCTGGTGACCAGTATCCCGGCTGACCGCACCCAGGTAATCCCTGCCATGGACGCCGGCGGGGAAGTATGGCTGGCCTGGCTGGCCTGCTGGGCAATCATCGGCATCGGCGGCATTGTGAGCCCTGACCTGATGCAGCGCGCTTTTGCCGCCAAAACCCCGGCTGTGGCCCGCAACTCCGCTCTGGTTGCCTGCGTGGTAAAAATCGTGCTGTCCATCATCATGATCGGCATCGCCTTTGTTGGCTACATTATGGTGCAGGACGGCATTATTGCTGAAGAATCTCTCCATGGCGATATGGAGCTGATCGTTCCGGTAATGGTAAGAGACTTCCTGCCTCTGCCCATCATGATCATCTTTGTGGGCGCCTGTCTCTCCGCGGTTATGGGTGCGGCCTCCTCGGCCATGCTCGCCCTTTCCGGCATGATGAGCAAAAACATTATCAAAGACGTTATTAAGCCTGACATCACTGACAAGCAGCTGCTTTTCTCAAGCCGCATATGCGTGGTAACCTTTGCCGTTATGTCCCTGGGCGCAGCTCTGAGCCTCAAGTATGTTAACCTGCTTCTGGCCTTTGGCTTCGACCTGATTATGTCCAGCCTGCTCGCCTGCATGACCCTTGGCATGTTCTGGAAAAAGGCCAACAGCTATGGCGCCATCGCCGGGATTATCGCCGGGGCGCTTGTAAGAATCATTCCGTCCGGCATTGCCAATGGTTTCACTCTGGAGGGCATCTGTTCCAGCGCTCCTGGCTGGTACATCTACACCCTGCTTGGTCCGGTGGTTGCTTTCATCGTAACCTGGATTGTGAGCCTTGCTACCCAGAAGCAGTGCCCGTCCAATGAATACGGCTTCCATTTCGATGAGAATGATACCCCGATTGTCAAGGAAGTGTAAAACAACAATACCTGCTGCCGGTGTGGGAGCCTTGGACCCCCTCACCGACCGGGAAGAATTTATAAAAACAAGGAG
Source organism: Desulfovibrionaceae bacterium (assembly GCA_017421085.1). Taxonomy (GTDB): domain Bacteria; phylum Desulfobacterota; class Desulfovibrionia; order Desulfovibrionales; family Desulfovibrionaceae; genus RGIG1962. The sequence goes on from JAFQMU010000191.1 coordinate 17,539, forward strand.
ATAATATATGGCTAAGATCGTTAATTCATGGAACGAATGGGATCCTCTGAAACATATCGTGCTTGGCGACCCCACCGGCAGCGCCCTTTCCGCCCCCGGCCCCGACTGGCAGTATAACGCCGCTTCCGGCGGAATGCCCCTCGGCTACTACGGCCGCTTCCCCGAAGAGCAGATTGATGAAGCCAAAGAGCAGCAGCTCGGCTTCAAGAAAATCATGGAAGACCGCGGCATTAAGGTAGACCGGGTAGTAGTGCCCGATGTAATCAAGGAACAGAGACCGGTAGTTCTGCCTGACTGGACCCAGATCAACCTGCACAACGCCAACAACCCCAGAGACTGCTTCCTGCCCATCGGCAACGAAATTATGGAAGCTCCCTGCTCCCGTCGTTCGCGTCACTATGAATATCTTTGCATGCGCCCCCTGTTTGAACAGTGGTTCAAAGAAGACAAGGAATTCATGTGGACTGCCGCTCCCAAGCCGCGCCTGACCGACGAAAGCTATGTAAACGGCTACTATTATGACTTTGCCTTCAAGTGGGATGACGAAGTGCGCCGGGAAAAAATGCTGAAGAGCGAATATCATCTGACTGAAAAAGAACCGATGTGGGACGCCGCCGACGCTACCCGTCTTGGCAAGGATATTCTCTGGCAGCATTCCGCTGTTTCCAACTTCGCCGGTATTGAATGGATTACCCGCTACCTGGCTCAGAAGGGCATTCGCGTTCACCCCGTGGCCTTCGACTCCACCAAAGCCAAATATTACCGCCCCTGGCACATTGACGTAGTGGTAATTCCGGTTAAGGCCGGCATGGTTATGGTTTGCCCCGACAAAGACCCCATTACCCCCGGTTTCGTTGATCTGTTCAGAAGAAATGACTGGGAAATGGTTCCCGCAGTTCGTCCTACCTACGATTGGAACGATGAACTGACCATGTCCGCTCCTTACCACGGCAACGGCATCCATGGCCCCAACTGGATTGGAATGAACACCCTTTCTCTGAGCCCCAAAGAAATCTGTGTGTTCGAAAAGGAAAAGGACTATCAGGAACAGCTCGATAAGCTGGGATTTGAAGTAATTCCTGTTGCTTATGACAAGGTATACAAGTTCGGCGGTATGCTGCACTGCAACACCATCGACGTTTACCGCGAAGGCAATTGCGAAGACTACTTCCCCAATCAGTAAGCAGTTTAAGCTTTGATTATACGGCGGGCTCACCCGGTGGGCCCGCTTAACCGTCAGTATCTGTAAGGAGGTTGATATGGCCAGAATTGTTAATTCCTGGAATGAATGGGATCCGTTGAAAAGAGTGGTTCTGGGCACTGCCAGAGGCACCCAGATTCCCGCCCCGGAACCGGCATGGCATTATAATAATGTGAACGGCGGTTTCCCCTTCGGCGAATACGGCCCCTTTCCGGAAGAAATGGTTGAACGCGCCTGTGAACAGCAGGAAGGCTTTTCCAAGGCCATGCAGAGGCGCGGAGTTGTGGTGGACAGAGTAGTTCCCCACGAATCCATGCTGCGGGTGCAGGCCGTATCGACCCCTGACTGGACTCAGCTCAACCAGCGCGGCATTTCCAACCCCAGAGACCTTTTCCTGGTTCTGGGCAACGAAATTGTCGAAGCTACCGGTTCGCTGCGCTCCCGCTGGTATGAGTATCTTGCTCTGCGCCCGCTGTTTGAAAAGTGGTTTGAAGACGATCCGGATTTTATCTGGACTTCGGCTCCCAAACCCCGTCTTACCAATGAATCGTATGTAAAAAATTATTACTACGATTACGACAATGTCTGGGATGATGCGAAAAAAGCGGAAATGCAGCGCAAAGGGCAGTATCAGCTCACTGAGAAAGAACCTTTGTGGGATGCCGCTGATGCCTGTCGGGCGGGAAAAGATATTTTCCTGCAACCGTCTGCCGTTACCAACCGTAAAGGTTTTAACTGGATCAGGCGTTATCTTACCCGGCTTGGTTTCAGAGTGCACCAGATAGAGTTTGACACATCCGTCAGCCAGTTTTACCGCCCCTGGCATATTGACTGCTCAATCAGCCTGCTTAAGCCTGGCACAGCCATCACCTGCCCGGGCAAACCTCCGTTGACCAAAGAGGCGGTTGAGCTGTTTAAAATCAATGACTGGGAAATGATTCCGGCGGCCGATCCGGTGTATCACTGGACCGACAAGCTGACCTTGTGCAATACCATCAAAGGGCAGGGACAGAACGGCGTAAACTGGATTTCCATGAACGTGCTTTCCCTTGACCCTAAAACTGTCTGCGTTGATGCCAATGAGGTTGACTTCTGCGAACAGCTGAACAAGCTGGGGTTTGAAGTGCTGCCCATCCAATATGAAGCTGTCTTCAGATTTGGCGGAATGCTTCATTGCACCACTCTTGACATTTATCGGGAGGGCGGCCTCGAAGATTATTTCCCCAAGCAGATAGCAGGGTACTAGGATTCAGCTTGAGAGTTGAGCTGTAAAAAGGTTTAAAAACCCTGGGCAGTGCAGAGATAGCTCTGCCCAGGGCTAAAGTTTAACCGCTTCAAAAGTTCGCTTCAATTCGGCAGCGGAGTTTATCAGCTCTCTGCCATTTAATGCTTGCAGGGGCAGCCTCCTCTCCGGCAGGCATTCTCATATGTTTTGGAGCTGTTTCCAGAACGGGGCCTGCATCAAACTCAGAGTCCGCAGCTTATTGCGGTTCAGGCGGATAGCTCCGTTTATCTGATTTGGGCGGCTTGCACAGCCTGAGAAGCGCAGACTTGCCTGACTGTTCGACTGACTGTGCGGGAGCAGTCAATTTAAAGCAGCAAACAGGTCTGTGTCACAGCTTCGGGAGTTTAAGACGTCTGCCTGCAAACTCAACCGCTCTGGGCGTCTGGCTTCGGTTTGCCTGCGGCTGCCCGGTGCGCTTTCCCGACAGTTTCCCCCCTTTTTTACTGTCGGGGAAGCGCCCAGTATTTCATCCAAATTTCCTTTGTGGGTTGAGACCCCGGCTTTCAGGCCGGATACAGCCCAACGCCTCCCTTACGGGCGGGGTATCATTGCGGGGTATAATTTGGGGGCGGAAGCCTGGCCGGGGACACAACCCCCGGAGCAAGACCATCTGCCACTTTTCTTCCAGTTATTTCACCAACCTGGTGATGTCGGTATTAAGGTAAGGCGTTTCCAGGTTGCAACGGGCGCTCCTGCATCGGCAAGCACAGCTTTCATCTGTCAATCAAGTTGAATAAACCTAAACCCGGCCCGGTTATATTCGCATCCTCCTCCCGGAGCTGATTGCGGGGCAGTTCGGATTCTGTGCTGCGGCGGATATTCATTGTTTGGCGGCGTTAATCTCCGGGCGTGATGTATGCAGGGTGTGGAGGTAATGCGGCAGGCTTTTATACCGGAAGAAAGGAGCTGCTGCCAAAATTGTTGCTGCCTGCAAATACTGAGTTGCCCGCCAGCCAAGAGCTTCCTGGCTAAATCCGGCAAGAACAATGCCAAGGCAGAGTCCTATATCAAAAAGCGTCCAGAAAGTGGCGTTGGCCGCCCCTCTGCGCTGCGGGTTTACCAGGTGGTTGACCATTGCCGCGCAGACTGGAAAGGCTATTCCATACCCCAGCCCAAGCACAAATCCTGCTGCATAAAATGGCACGGCTTCTCTGGTAAGAGCGAGCAGCAGATAACCTGTGAGATTGAATATGAAACAGCAGGCCATTATTCTTACCGGGCCGGAGCGGTCAAAGCTTTTACCGGCCAGGATGCGGCACAGCGCCATACCCGCGGCCAGGGAGAGAAAGAATATGCCGGCGGAAGCATCAACCTCGGCAGAGGCGGTATATTTGGCTGTATAGGTGGTCAGGCCGCCGTAAGGGAGTGCCAGAATCAGCATTATCATTCCCATGGGCAGGCTGCTTTTTTCTA
>JAFQMU010000192.1 GCA_017421085.1 Desulfovibrionaceae bacterium
AGATCTTCGTGAGGCACAGCCGCCCGGACGGGCAGCTTCAATAAAGGAACATGCTCAGATGTGCGTTGAGAAGTAATCAGCTTCACCCGCTCAGGCAGCTCAGTAAAAGAGGCCCCGGCATTATGGCGGCGATATACTGTCACCCCGGAGCCGGGAGCGCAGATCAGTTCATCAAGCGTCCAGCCCAGATCAGCTAAAGGCTGAGAGGTGATCGCTTCCACGCACTGTCCCCCGGCATCCGCAACCTGCGGAGCCTGATTCCAGTGCATCTTGAATACCCGTTCCGGGTTGGCCCTGAGTTCCGCCTCATACCTGGCTCTGGTCTCCATCCGGCTTTCCAGCAGACGACTGGCCTCACGTCCCTGATACCAGTTCCAGGCAAACCAGGCGGCAGCCCCGGCGGCAATAAGAGCCGCAACTTTTCCCAGCCGCACCAGCATCTGCCGCTGCCTGTCGGGGTTGGGGTAAAGCTCTTCAAGTATGCGTTCCGGCGCGAGCAGGGGCAGCAGAAATTCCAGGCTTTCCTCTGGAGTTTCAAAAACCCTGAACTCCACGGATATCATCTGCTGGTGGGAATGAGCCGCTTTTTCCGCCGCTTCCCTGCTCTCGTGCCAGGTATCGCCTTCCGCCGCGATAATCCCCTTGGAAATGGCCACTACCCACCACAGCTCAGGCTCCAGGTTGAATACCGCCACAAAGGCGTCCTGTTCACGCCGCATCCTGAGGGCATCGGCCAGAGAATGCACCTTTTCCGGCAGTTCCGCTTCTTTTGTCCGGCCCAGGCCGAATTGCTGCTCCCGCAGCAACACTACGTTGTATTCCTCATCACGGAACTCGTCCGCGATTTTGCGGGCATTGAGGCGAAGCGTCTTTTTCGGAGCAGGCCCGGCATGGCGCAGCTGCCACCACAGCCCCATCGCAAACCGGCGTTCCTGCCCGTCCGCTGTGGTAATATTGATAAAACGCAGACTGACCGACATTATGCGTCTCCTGACTCACATGATATGGTGATAATGATCATGGTCTTGGTATATTGCCGGTTTTTACCGAATCCCAGCAGCCCGCCTGCCATGCCGCCTGCATCAGTTTCCTGCTCGAAACCCGCCAGCACCAGGGTCTGCCCCATGCGCAGGGTCATGCGCTGAGCAAAGCTCCTTTGGGAGACCTTAGGGAGTTGAATTGTGGAATCCCCTGAGCTGAACTCCGTGAGATCATCCAGCGAACTTAAGTTAATTGTATACTGAAGCACCACCCGCCGCTGATCCATAATGTGCGGGATCACGGTCATGGCAAAGCCGGTGGTTACTTCCCCCGGCACCAGGCTGGTGGTGTCCCCGTAATCGTTCTGAGATCGCTCTGAACTGGCCAGATAGGCATCACGGCGGATCGCCTGAATGGGCAAAGGCTGGTTATTCATTACTACCCCGGAGCCACTGGTGAGTTGGGTTGCATCGCCAAATTCGCGCAGGCCGCGCAAAAGCGCAGCGCTGCCCTTCATTTTCCCGCTGACAATAGCGGCTGAAAGCTCGCCGCCCCCGACTCCCAGCACCCCCAGCGGCGATGCGCCGGAGAACACGCGCAAATCGGAATTTTCAAACAAGACCCCCAAGTCAAGGCCAATCCCGGCGCTGTCGTCTACCTCCAGCGCCCACACCTTGATAGATAAGGCGACTTGACGTGAAAGACGTTCATTCAAATCCTTGATATAGCGCTCAACCAGCTGGAGGTTTTGCGGGCTGTCCTTGACTGTAATCGTCCCGGCAGCCTGGTTGATGGTCACTGTTCCGCTTTTGGAGATGAGCGCCTTAACTTCCGCTTCCACGTCCTTCCAGATGTCGAAAGTCAGGTCTGTAGTGTTTTTCTGGGCGGTTTCGGAAGTAGTGGAGCTGTCCTGCACTCCGCCGCTGATGCCTCTGCCGCCTTCCGAGTTGTCGGATTCATTGGTAATTTGATTTTGAAATGAGATTTCACCCGGCGCAGCCCAGAGGGTGAAAGTCCTGATATTTGCGGCATAAAAATTGATTCTGCCGCCTTCATATTCCCAGCCTACGCCGTAGCGGGCGGCTACCATATCCAGCAGGCCGCGCACCGTGCCGGAATAGTTGATACGCTCTCCCCCGGCTGACCGGGGCGGAACTGAAGCCGCCCCGGCGGGAGGGGGGGTGCCGGTGGCGTTGAGCGCCGCTCTCAGTTGAGCGTCAAGATCGCCGCCGGAACCGGAGGAACCGCTGGAAACGGGCCTGGCCACGTCTCCATGCACAGTAACCGGGATGTTGATTTCCGCGCTGATTGCCGCCGCAACAACCGACAGGGAACCCCGTTGATTGAATACGATATTCCGGTCAAACACCGGCGCATATTCCGCTCTGGTCATGGGCACGGCCCGCGCACCCATGTAAGCCGCATCATGCACAGTGACGATTCGTCCCTGGGTCATTCTTTCCAGTTCTTCACCCTTAGCGGTAACCTGATCTTCGGTAATACCGTTACGTACAGAACAACCGGCAGCCGTCAGGAGCAGGAGAAGGATAATCAGAAAAACAGTTCTTTTCATATGCTAGTCCTCGTTCACTTCAATGACTTTGTTGCCGGTGTAAATCTCAACCCGCAGCGAGTTGCCGTGGGCGTAAAGCCGCTGAAAAAGGTGATCCACAGCGTTTTCAAAGCTGCCCTTGAAACTTGCCCTGGTGAAAATTTCGTAGTCGGAGGAAGCCTTCCAGACCACCTGATATCCGGCCTGACCAGCCCAGCCGATCAGCTGCCCGCGCAGCAGTCCGGGGCGGATTTCCCAGGTCTGGTCAATTTTTACCGGTACATGCGCAAGGTCAGTTTCAATAAAAGCATTTTCTTTTGGAGTATCTGCATTGGCAGCAGGCGGAGCCAATACCTGCACGGATTCGGCCGGTTCAGCAGCGTCCAGCTCATCCAGAATGGCGTTAAATTCTTCCCTGGGTTTGGCCGGAGCGGGCGGAAGCGGCTGTTGCGCATTTCGCGCAAGCGGGGCGGCCGAGCTGGGCTTTGGCGCGGGCCTGCCCTTCAAGTAAAGCTCCACATCCTGCGAGCCGTTGACCGTTGCCCGCAGGGGTTCGTTAATGTCCCGAATAACCAGACCGCGCAGGGTAAGCTGCCCGCTTGCATTCATGGTGCGGTCAACCGTCCGCAGGTTGGGGTAGGCATCAGACTTGCGGAAACGAATATCGGCTCCGGGCATGACCGCGTTGCTGCCCAGCAATGCCAGGGTTACATTGCGGGTGACTCCCGATTGCAGGCTTTCGGCGGCAGGCTTGACCAGCACAAGCTGTACTCCATGAGAGTTGGAGGGAACCGGCCCAGGCTCGGAAATATCCCGTTCCGCCGCTGTATCCGCCGGTTCGACAAAGCCCGTGCCGCCGGTGGTTGTCACCGGAGAATACGGCAGGCCGCCGCTGCTCAAGGAATATGACTGCGTGACGACCTGATTGTCCGGCGTTTTAATGCTCAGATAGCACAGCCCCGGCTCCAGCATGTCGAGCTGATAACTTACAGGGATGCCGGACTCGCTTAAGGTAAACCCACGTTGCCGCAAAGCGCCGTCAAAAGCCCTGCCGAATTGCGTTTTGCCGTCTACATGCAGACTGGTGCGACCGGGCGGATAAAACCCCGCCATTAATCTGGCCGCATCCCTGGCTATCGGCTCTATCGCGCCGGGGTGACTGCCTGACACCCCGTCATAAGCCCCTTTGCCGCCGATTGCCGTGCAACCGGTGCAAACAACAAGCGCAACAAAACACAGGGAGACTGACACTCCAAAAATACTCTTATGGAAGATGCGTTTCATTAAAGGTTCCTTATTCAACGTGTTGCCTGATAGTGAATCCCAAGCCTTACTTGACATACATTGCTCAAACATTTTACAGAGAATGTAATACATTGCTAAAGGAGCTTAGAATGGCCAACTTACAAGTAAAAATTGATGATCAACTGCGTATTGACGCGCATAACGTTGCTTCAAGTCTGGGGCTGGATCTGGCGACAGCAGTACGGATGTTTTTAAAACAGATGGTGCGTGAAAATGGTTTGCCTTTCCGCCCCACCAACGATCCGTTTTACAGCGCTGAAAATCATGAAGCCCTGCGCAGATCAGCGGCTCAGATGAATGAAGGGCAGGTTGTGGTAAAAACTCTTGATGAGCTGCGGAGCTTGGAATAATGCAGCTCCAATTCAGTTAAGACGCTTGGAAGCAATACCTCTACTGGCAAAGCCAGGACAAACGTTTTGTCAGACGAATTAACGATTTACTTGAAGATATTGCTCGTGGGGTACCAAGGCATATATCAGATGACGGCACTTGCAAAATCACACAGTGCAAAGGGCAGTATAACTTTTAACTCAATAATTCATTTCTATCAGGGGGCAAAATGGACAATATCTCTTTACTTAATCTGATTCTTTCAGTGTTGTTGATATTCTTCTTTCTAAAGTGGCAAAAAGAAAAAAAGCATTCTCAATCAAAGTACTTACAGCAACAATTTAGAGTTCAAACCTCAGTTGAACATCCTATTCAAAAAACGAAACAGCCAATTCTCACTCCAGAGGAGAAAGAGGCTAAAGATAGAGAAGATTATGAGGCCAAAGAGAAAGAGTTCATTGCCATGCACAATCCAGGCCCTTTCCACTGTGACGGCAAGGCCTGTAATCCAAAACACCGTTGCTTACCACAAGAAAGATGGATGTGCCGAGATGTTATTTACCCAATTATACCTCGTGAAGCAATCCACGGACAGTACCAGTTCAAATTGCCTTACTCTGGCTCCCGCAGGGCGGACTTTGCTATCAAAATGCCGGGAGGGCAACGAATTGTGGTTGAACTTGACGGCTATACTTATCACGCCAAAGAGGTTGATAAGAACAAGTTCAACATCAATCTTTTGCGACAGAATGAACTTACATTAGAAGGCTGGACTGTTCTCAGGTTTTCTTTTGATCAGATGAAAGAAAATTCAGGACAATGCCGCGAAATTTTAAAACAAGCGACATTAATGGAGCCGAGAAAACTGAGATTTATCAATAGTTAGGATTACCAAAAAGGTAAGGTTTCACGGGCTGCGTTACTCAAGCGGCGTCCGCCCGTGGCCGGATCCTATCCGACGTCCCTCACCCCTACAGCCGGAAGCAGCTTCCCGCGTGGCGCGGGCGGCTCCTGCCTCCGGTTGGGGGGTCATTGGGGCAGATTGTCAAACAGCAGTGCAAAACGGAAATTCGCTTGCATAATCAACCTCCCTTTCAGGTTGTTTCCCTTTTATTTCCCGCCCCAGGCCGTAAAGGGGGCAGCTCTTCGCCCTGGTTAGCTAAGCCGGGGCTAGGGGCGGGAAAATTCAGTTTCTTTTCAGAGGCTTAAAAATCCAGATCAACACACTTCTTTACAGCTTTATTCACGTTCAGCTGCTTTTTCTTCTCTTCATACTCTTCAAGATCGCAGGAGAATTTCTCCCGGATGTACATTCCGGCCTGCCATTCCTTTGTGTCTTCAATATCATTAAGCATATGCTTGTCAGCCAAGCTGTTTTCAGTATTAAACTCAGGATTATTTCTGAATTCTGTAAACCGCTTGTATTCAGCATATGGGTTCAAATATGTGTTACCACCGCAGGCAGAGTGGACATAAAAAGCATAGGCTTCAATCTTGAGTGATAACAGCTCCGCATCTTCCCCCTCCAATGCCAATGTACCAGTGGTGTTGAGGGCAATATCACTGCTCAAATCATCCTTTTGCTTGTTAATCCAAGCTGTAAAGCCCGAATTATTCTTTTTGGCTGTATCGAAGCTCTTCCACTGCTCCGGCCTTTTCTGACGCTCTATCTGTTCTTCATATTCATCAAGTGAACAAGAAAAATTATTTTGGATATACTGCTCCGCCTCCGATCTTTTAATTTCTGTAATTTCTATATACGTCCTATTCTTAAATTCATCATTTTGCAGAGCATATTTATTGAAAAGATGATAGTCCTCGTAAGGATTTTGTGGAAGTTCCCTTACGGTATTAGCAATATAGATGACGTACTCATCGAATATATAATTATCCTCAAGAGTATTATTTTGGAGCTCAACCCATGCATTGAACTCTGGACTATCTTTTTTTCGAGACTCAAAATTATTTGATAGCCTGTTTTCACGTTCAAGACGGATTCTTACGGCATATATATCTTCATACTCTTCAAGATCGCAGGAGAATTTCTCCCGGATATACATTCTCGCCTGCCATTTCTTTGTGTCTTCAATATCATTAAGTATATGCTTGTCAGCCAAACTGTTTTCAGTATTAAATTCAGGATTATTTCTGAATTCTGTAAACCGCTTGTATTCAGAATAGGGATCTAACGATATATTCCCGCCGCAGATAGACTGGACATAAAAAGCATAGGCTTCAAGTTTGCGAGAAAGATGCTCAGTATTATTCTCCATCCAAGTGGAACCATCCATACGATGACCAGCATTGATCTGCTCAATAACTTCCGTTTTTTGCTGGTCTATCCACTCCTGTAAGCCAGGATTATTCTTTTTGGCTGCATCGAAATTATTTTCCATAAATCCTCCTCAATCTGCGATATCCACATGTTCTTTCAGGAAATGCCAGAGCTTGCGCTCATATTCAGGCGACGCTGCCGAAACAGCTGCCAGCAGAAAGCCCGTGTCCATTTCCGGATATTGTTTTTTGATCCCCTTCCAGTAGCCGTAGGAAATAACCTTCGGCCCCGGCTCAAAGGGGCAGGCTGCCCAGACAGCCTCAAACTCACTGTCTTTTTCTTCTGGAGTTGCTTTCGCCGAACCGGGCTGTGCGTCTTCCCGCCTGCTTTCCGATTTGTTCAAATAGCACCAGCCCGATTCGGCTATCTCATAAACCCCACCTTGTGTTTGTGCCGTACCTTCTTGCGCCGGGCGGGAAAATTCATCATTCCAGCGGCAGTCCCGCAGCCAGTTCACCAGATACGGCACGTAGCGTCCGCCCTCCTTCGACCAG
>JAFQMU010000193.1 GCA_017421085.1 Desulfovibrionaceae bacterium
GGCCGAATTAAAAATCGCCGTAGCAGGTGACGGCAAGCCCGTTTACCAGCCCCACCGCCTCGCCGGAAGTTGGCACTTTAATCAGCTCGCGGTCATATTCTTCCAGAAAATGCTCTTCATAGAGGTTGGCCCGGAACAGACGGGCAGCCTGAGCCTCACGGATAGCCAGGTCATCAACCTGCGGCTTGCCCCCCATCACGGCCAGGGCTGAGGCCTCAATCATCAGCTCGCGCACCAGTCCGAATTTCATGGAAAGCTTTTTCTGATCTTCACAGATAAACGAGCCGAAATCAATCAGCTCGGCCAGAGCTCCACGGGTGAAGGGAAGCAGTTTGCTCTCTTCAATAATCCGGGCAATCCGGGAAAGATAAAGCTTGCACCCGGCGGAATTGCGCGGGGTGGTTTCGTTGAGATGGGCCTTGATTTTAAACAGCTTGCCAAAGCGGTCGTCAGCCATGAGCAGGCTTTCGTAAATTTCTTCAACGCCGATTAGAATGACCTTGAGATTGAGCGGCATGGGCTCAGGTGTGAGCCCCTTGGTTTTGGTGGTTTCGCCGCCCTCGGCCCCTTCCTCAATTTTAGCCGCCTGCGATGAAAGGGCCCTGAGCAGGCTCTCCCACGCAGCGGGGTGTTGCAGCAGGTCTTCTGCGCGCACAATCAGAAAGCCGCCGTTGGCGCGGTGAATGGCCCCGGCCTTAATTAAGGTAAAGTCGGTTACCAGCGCTCCCATTTCCGCCTCGCGCTCAATGCATCCCATCAGGTTGGTAAGCACCGGATGATCTTCAATAATTATGGGGGCGCCTTTGGTTTTTGAGTTGTCTACAAACACATTGATTTCATAGGGCAGCTCAGGCTCCGCCGGGTGCTGCCCCGGGGAAGGTTCGCCGGGATAGGCGGGTATGGGAGGCACGCCGCTTTCCGCCGGTGCAAAACTGTCGCGCGGCACAAACAGATCCTGATTATCAAGAATATTTTTGCGCAAATCATCGAAATACTTGTCAAGCTCCGGGTTGTTGCAGCTTTTTTTAAACTGCTCCACCAAAGGGGTCAAAAACAGATTAAGCACCTGTTCAATTACTTCCCGTTCCAGCCCGCGTTCCCCATCGGAGAAGGCCTCCTCAGTGCGCGAAAGGCGGCGCATCAGCCGCCCCATATCCTGCAAAAGCTGGTCGCCCTTAATTTTCAGGCTGTCGCGCAAATCGGCATCCAGTTTTTCAAAGTCCTCTTCAGACAGGCGTTTTCCCTCAATCAGCGGGTAGAGGGTCAGCCCGCCGCGTTCATCCATATCCAGGCTGAAGCCCTGTTCTTCAGCCACTTGATCCATTTGTCTGAACAGCTTCTTGCGGTCTTCCTGAAACTTGTCAAGCAGAAGACTGCGCTGCTGAATGAAAGCATCGTGCTCAAAACGGCAGGGAATTTCCTTGCGCACCTTGGCCAGGGCTTTGGAAAGTCCGGCCTTGAGCTTCCTGCCCTGTCCAGCCGGTAAGCTGAGCAGAACAGGACTGTCCCGGTCTTCAAAGTTGGGCACATAAATCAAATCGGGCGGCGTTTCCTGTTTTTTCGCCCAGGGAGTGAGGAAATCAAGCAGCATCAGCTTACGCCCCAGGTTTACGCTGCCGGAGAGATAAATATTGTATCCTTTATCGCTGATATGCAAAGCCAGCTCCAGCGCCTTGAGTGCCCGCGGCTGCGGGTGATGGGCCAGACTGTTCTGAACCCGCAGGGGAATTTCCGAACTGTCGGCATAGGGAATGCGGCTGTGCTCAAGAGTCGTACGCAGACGGGAAGCCGGAAGAGCATAGTTTTTTTTCATTCAATTTATCCTTAAAAAGCAGACTTGGGCTGAGGTTCCACATTGTTTTTTAAGCGGCTCAGCCTTTAAGCTGCACAAAGTTATACTGCTTTGCTGCCGAACGGGCTGTTCTGGCAGCGGGGCGCCTTTTGCAACTAACTGATTCCGTTGTGGATGATACCGCAGGCTTACATAACATCCGCAAATTCCACGGCGGAAGTCTGATTATATCAGAAATCCCCGGGCAGTTAAATAGGTTGACGGCTCTGTTTTCAAAACATCCGCAAAAGTCAGGCAGACACTTTTGCTGTTCACTTATGCACTTGAAATAACAGGATAAATCTATATATTTACCTCCGGACGTACTGGTTTGCACCGCGGAGTCGCTGTAATCGTTTGCTTATATCTTTTAATTTCGGATGGAGTTGAAAAGTGAACCTGCATTTGTTGACCAAACTGATGCTTTTTGTTCTGGCGCCAGCGCTGATCGGCCTGTGCGCCGTGGCCGGCCTGAGTTATCGGGGCTCTGAAAATGCGCTGACTTCGCAAATTGGTGAA
>JAFQMU010000024.1 GCA_017421085.1 Desulfovibrionaceae bacterium
ATCTGGAAAATGCGCTCCTTCTGCAATGCGATTTTTCCCATGCCCATCTGGATGGGGTGCAGGCAAGCGGATGCAATTTTACCAAATGCGACCTGAGCGGGGCCGATCTCTCAGGGGGCAAGCTGGTGGGGGGCGCTCTGCGCAAATGCCGCCTCAACTCGACAGATCTCACCGGAACCAACTTATACGCCGCCAATTTGCAGGGGCTGATTATGAACAGCGAAACCCGCTTTGACGGGGCGAACCTGAAACGTACCCTGCTGGCAGGCAGAGAGGAGGCGCTGAAAGATGCGTTCCGAAATTCTTGAGCAGATAGCCCGCCGGGAAACCGTTGCCAATGCAGACCTCTCCGGCATCGACCTGTCGGGGGCAGATCTCACAGGCGGTCGCTTTGAAAATGTAAATTTCAGCGGTGCGGACTTTTCCGGGGCAAATGTCAATCGCACGGGCTTTGCCGCCTGCGATTTTTCCGGGGCGGCCTTTCGCGGCTCCCACCTGGAAAAATGCAACTGGATGAACATGCATATGCCCGGAGCGGATTTTACCGGAGCCACTCTGTTTATGATGTTGCTGAGCAAAAGCAACTTCTCCAATGCCGACTTCTCCAACGCCCATATTAATATGTGCACGTTGCAGGAGTCTGACTTAAGCGGCGCCGTGTTTCATGGCGCCCGGGTAGAGCAGAACACCTTTCAGCAGGCTGTCTGCACGGGCGCCGATTTTTCCAATGCCCTCATGATCCGCGCCGCTTTTTCGGAAAGTGACATGCGTTCCCTGGTTCTTGACAGGGCTGCACTTGTTAAGATATTATTCAGAGGGTGTAATTTTACCGGTTACAACTTTTCAGGCCTGAACATGGAAATTGTACAGTTTGACCAGGCTCAGCTGGATAATGCCGACTTTTCCAAATGCCGCCTGCCCATGTGCAATTTCTCCGGCGCGTCTTTGCGTAAGGCCAGTTTCCAGGGAGCGGAGCTGCCTAATGCCCTGTTTTTCGGGGCTGACCTTGAAATGGCAAATCTGTCAAAGGCTTCGTTCAGGCAGACGGTTTTCAGCGAGGCGAAACTGCTGAAGGCCGATTGCCGGGAAAGCGACTTTGAACTGTGCCTGTTTCAGAAAGCCCGGCTGCAAGGAGCGGATTTTCGCGGCTCCAATCTGAAGAATGCAGATTTTTCTCATGCTGACCTGTCGGCCGCAGACCTCAGCGATACTGACCTGTACATGGCCCGCTTCCATAAAACCCTGGATGAGGACACCCTTTACGTAAACAGCAGAAAAACCATTTTGCAGACAGAAGACCCGGAACAGGCTCAGGCGGAAAATTTTTTGCCTAAAGCAAAAAACCGCATTAAGCGCACCGGTGCAGATGAAAATTAGTGGGAGAAAAAATGCCGCAAGCCGCTTTATCTTACAATGCTCTGGAAGCCCGGCTGATCACAGGCAGAGTAACAGGGTCTGAAGACAAAAATTTCAGCGTCCATGTCGGTAATACATTTTATGATGCAGCGCCTGCCGCCGGCTGCCTGCTTGAACCGGCAGTAAATGACATTGTGCTGCTGGCCCGCCTGGAAAACGGCGCCAATGTCATTCTGTCTGTTCTCTTCCGCGATGACACTGCCCCGGCCAGACTGAACCTCCCGGCTGACAGCGCCGTTCACTGCCCCGGCAGACTGGCTTTGCGCGCCGCAGACTCGCTTAATCTGGAAAGCGGCAGGTGCATGAATTTAACCTCGAAAGACATGGATGTGGCGGCAGACAAGGCCACTGCAAGCATCACCAGAGTAAACACGCTGTTTGATACGGCCGAATTCTGCTGCCGGGCCCTGACCAGCTTCGGTCAGAATGCGCTTTCCGTTTTTCATTCGTTTACTCAATGTCTCGGGCGTTCGCAGCGCATGGTTGAAGGCGCCGATGAGACCCGCTGCGCCGAGTCTACCCTGATTGCCTCTGAAAACGCCACGGTTATGAGCAAAAATAATCTGACTATGGCCAAAGATACTTCGCGCACTGATGCCCGCCTGATTCAGCTGGGTTGAAGCGGATAACCAGAAAAACAGGAGTTGCCTGATGTTTGCGTTGAGCATGGGAGCTGGAATGGATATGTGCTTTCCCGATGTGTGCCTTACTCCGACCCCGGCGCCGGTTCCTGTTCCCTATCCCAACATGGCCATGAGCGCAAGCACCATGCCCATGGCCTTCAATGTGCTGACTGAATGCACCCCTACTCTGAACATGATGTCCAAAGGCCTGATCAGTATGGGCGACCAGCCGGGCATAGGGCTGGGGGTGGTTTCGCATCTGGAGGCAGGGCAGACAACCTATATGGTAGGTTGCTTTACCATCATGATCGGCGGGGCCCCGGCCCAGCGCCTCACCAGCGTTACCGGCCAGAACTGCATGGCGTGCATGCCCAATGGACCGGGGATGTGTGCAGTCCCCAGCCAGGTAACTCTGCTTACTCTTGGCTGAAAAAAGCTGAGGGCAGATGCAAATTTTATGCTCATGAAATATCATGAGCGGATAAAAAGAATTTGCTGGAAGGGGGAAAGTATGGACAAAGCAGGATGTATTACTCATTATGATTTCAGTTGCGCTTTCCGGCTGCGGCGGGGAATGGTATCCTGATGAGTAGGCAGTGAAGAAAACAACCGTCACTACCAGAAAGATGCGTCTTACTGCAAAAATGCGTATAAACAGTACCCCCGCAGCAATACGATAACGCGGTGTCTACAGCCACCACAGGGTTGCTGACAAGCGCCTGCATATATGCTCATATGGATGAAGATGAATACGCCACAGCGCGCGATACGGCCTTTGCCAACTGCCTGCGCGAAAAAGGCTGGTATCTTGTAGACTAATAATAGCTGCCGAAGATATAACTGTTAAGTCAATCTGCCCTTTGCCCAGGCGTTTACGGGTATGCCTGAGAACAGCAGCCGGAGCTGTGCAGTTTATTATGCCCCTATTTTAAACAAGGAGATTGGAGATGGCCAAAGAAGGATCTGTAGCCCCCAAAGAACGAGTCAATATTGTTTACAAGTCGGCCACAGGCGATGCCCAGGCTGATGTGGAGCTCCCGCTCAAGCTCACCGTGCTTGGCGACTTTACCCGCAGGCCGGACGATCGCCCGCTTGAAGACCGCTCCCCCATCTCTGTGGATAAAGATAACTTCAATGATGTTCTGAAAGCGCAGGAAGTAAAGCTGGATATTGTCGTGGAAAACAAACTGGCTGAAGAAGAGAATGTCACCATGCCGGTAAGCCTTTCCTTCAACTCCATCAAAGACTTTGAACCTGACGCAGTTGCCGCTCAGGTTCCGGAGCTGGCCGAGCTGCTGAAGCTGCGCGAATCGCTGAAAGCGCTGAAAGGCCCCCTGTCCAACATTCCCGACTTCCGCAAGAAAGTGCAGGAAGCGGTCAAGGATGACGCCGCGCGCGACCAGCTGCTGGAAGCCTTGGGACTCAAGGAATAAAGGAGAAAAAACATGGCTTTGGAACAACAGGAACAAGGACAGGCGGCAGAAGCCCAGAGCATTGGCCTGCTGGACGAAATTATCGAGGCTTCAAAAATAAAACCCGCTGACGAAGGCTATTCCATGACCCGCGCCGGGCTGCAGGCGTTTTTGAAAGAAATAGTGGAAGTCAAGCCGGAGGCGAAAATTTCCGCCGCTCTGGTTGACGATATGATTGCCGAGGTGGACCGCAAACTCTCCCTGATGGTTAATGCCATCATGCATAATGAAGAGTTTCAGAAGCTGGAGTCGTCCTGGCGTTCTCTGAAATATTTGGTAGATAAAACTGATTTCCGGGAAAATAACAAGATTGAAATCATCAATGTTTCCAAAGAAGATCTGCTTGATGACTTTGAAGACTCGCCCGAAATTGTAAAATCCGGCCTGTACAAGCAACTGTACACTGCGGAGTACGGCCAGTTCGGCGGCCAGCCCGTGGGCGCCGTGATCGCCGACTACGATTTCGGACCGGGCCAGCAGGATATCAAACTGCTGCAATATGTGGCCTCGGTTTCAACCATGGCCCATGCTCCGTTTATTGCGGCTGCCGGAAAACAGTTTTTCGGGATCGAGTCATGGGAAGCTCTGCCCAATCTCAAAGACCTGCACGGCATGTTTGAAGGGCCCCAGTATACCAAATGGCGCTCTTTCCGCGAATCAGAAGACGCCCGCTCAGTGGGGCTTACCCTGCCCCGCTTCCTGTTGCGACTGCCATATGGGGAAGACACGCTCCCAGTGAAATCTTTCAGTTTTACGGAAGATGCAACCCATATGAATGATTTCTGCTGGGGCAACGCGGCTTTTGCCTTTGCGGCCCGCCTTACCGATTCCTTTGCCAAATATCGCTGGTGCACCAATATCATCGGCCCTCAGGGCGGCGGTGCGGTGGAAGACTTGCCGGTGTATAACTTTGAGGAGATGGGGCAGACTCAGATGCGCATCCCCACTCAGGTGCTCATTTCCGAACGCCGGGAATATGAAC
Source organism: Desulfovibrionaceae bacterium (assembly GCA_017421085.1). Taxonomy (GTDB): domain Bacteria; phylum Desulfobacterota; class Desulfovibrionia; order Desulfovibrionales; family Desulfovibrionaceae; genus RGIG1962. Next base: position 4,494 of record JAFQMU010000024.1, read on the forward strand.
TGGCTGAAGAAGGATTTATTGCCCTGACCATGCGCAAAGGCTCGGACAACGCGGCCTTTTTCTCGGCCAACTCCTGCCAGGCCCCCAGAGTATTCCCCAACACCCCTGAAGGCAAAGAGGCTGAAACCAATTTCCGCCTCTCCACCCAACTGCCCTACATGATGATAATGAACCGCCTTGCTCATTACATCAAAGTAATCCAGCGTGAAAACATCGGCACCTGGAAAGAGCGGGAAGACCTGGAACGGGAGCTGAACAAATGGCTCAGCCAGTATGTTACCGAAATGGACAGCCCAGACCCCGACACCCGCAGCCGCCGTCCCCTGCGCATGGCAAGAGTGGATGTAAATGATGTGGCAGGCAACCCCGGCTGGTATTCTGTTTCCATCAAGGCCCGCCCCCACTTTAAATATATGGGAGCCAACTTCACCTTGTCTCTTGTCGGGAAACTGGATAAGGAATAATTACAATCGTAAATATATTAAGGAGAAAAAGCTATGGCACTTACAGCGTATATGTCGGTAAACGGAAAAAGCCAGGGCGATATCAAGGGCGACTGCCCCCAGGGCGGCGACAAGAAAGATAAAATTCTTGTCTACGGCGTAGACCACAGTGTGGAAATTCCCAAAGACACCCACACCGGCCTGCCCACCGGTCAGCGCATCCATAAGCCGTTTACCATTATCAAGCACAAAGACATTGCCAGCCCCAAACTGTTCAAGTCATGCTGCACCGGTGAACAGTGCGAAGTGGTGTTTGACCATTACCGCATTAAGCCCGACGGCTCGGAAGAAAAATATTTTACCATCAAGCTTGAGGATGCCATTATTGTAAGCATGCGCGAATATACCCCGGTTACGTTCATGCCGGAAAACAAGCCCTATCATGATATGGAAGAAGTGTCCTTCACCTATTCCAAAATTACCTGGACTTATAATGACGGCAATATCGAATATGTAGACGACTGGAAAGCGTAACATCGTCTTTCCGGCTGCTTAACAAGCAATGCCGGGGCATTTGCGGCTTTAAGCGAATGCCCCGGCAATAAAATCGTTTCCAAAATTCAAAAGCAGAAAGAGCAGCACGGGTTTCGCCACAGCCTGTTTTCAGTGCGCCTGAACGTCAGCCTGAGCCAGGGCGTATTATCATGAATAATGCCGGATTGCCCGCAGTTGCAGCATAATCGGGGAGGTTCCATGATTGGTGTAGACATCAAACGATTGCTCGAAAAATGCAATACATTCTGTACGCAGGCCCTTTATGATGCTGCGGCTCTGGCTGTGAGCAGAACCCATTATGAAGTGGCGGTAGAGCACTTTCTGCTTAAATGCCTCGAAGCCAAGGATGTCGATATTCCCATCCTGATGGAACGCTACGGCATAGAACGGGCGGAGGCGATGCGCAACCTTACCCGCGCTTTGGATGAATTTAAAAACGGCAATTCCGCACGCCCCGGTTTTTCGCCGGTGCTTATCGACCTGCTTGAAGCGGCCTGGCTGGTTTCATCTGTAGACCTGCAGCAAAGCTTCATCCGCTCCGGGGCGGTTGCCCTTGCTTACCTGAAGCGACCCAACTATTATTCTCAAAGCGGCTACACCTCGGCATTCGCCCAGATTAACCGGGATGAAGCCGTATCGGGCTTTGCAGTTCTTACAGAAGCCTCCAGAGAGAACACCCCCATTGCAGCCGATGAAACCGTTTCCGAAAAAACTCTTGCCGCAGCCGGGGCACAAGGATTTGTGGCCCAATTCTGTGAAGACTTCACCGCCAAAGCCAGAGCCGGTAAAATAGACACCGTATTCGGCCGTGACGCTGAAATCCGCAGTATGTTGACCATTCTTGCCCGGCGGCGCAAAAACAATCCAATTCTGGTGGGCGAGCCCGGCGTTGGCAAAACAGCCGTGATTGAAGGGCTGGCCAAGCGCATTGTCGAGGAAGACTGCCCGCAGTCTCTGTGCGGCACCACTTTGCTTTCTCTCGACATGGGCCTGCTTGAAGCCGGGGCCAGCATGAAGGGTGAATTTGAACGCCGCCTCAAGGGCGTAATTGATGAAATAAAAGCCAGCGCCACCCCGATTATTCTGTTTATCGATGAAGCGCACATGCTGGTCGGGGCAGGAGGACAGGCGGGCGGCTCAGACGCTGCCAACCTGCTGAAGCCGGCTCTGGCCCGCGGCGAACTGCGCACCTGCGCGGCTACCACCTGGAAGGAATACAAAAAATATTTTGAAAAAGATCCGGCGCTGGCCCGCCGTTTTCAGCTGGTCAGCCTTGAAGAGCCTGACACGACCTCCGCTGCCCTCATTCTGCGCGGACTGCGGGCAAGTTATGAAAAAGCCCACAACGTGGTGGTGCAGGATGATGCCATCATTAGTGCAGTGGAGCTTTCTCACCGCTTCATCAGCGGTCGTTTCCTGCCTGATAAGGCCATTGACCTGCTCGATACGGCCTGCGCCAAGGTGAAAATGAGCCTGTCAGTCAAACCTGCTCCTCTGGAAGATGCCGAACGGGCTCAGGCCGCCTTGCAGCGCGAACTGGACGCCGTAGAACGCGATGTCGCCGGCGGAGCCCCGGAAAATAAAGAACGAATTGAAGATTTGTGCGGACAAATTGAATCCATGCGCAAAAAAGCGGAGGAGCTCGCTCAGCGCTGGGAAAATGAACGAATTGCAGCCGAGGCATTTATTAATGCCAGAACTGCCTATACCAATGCTCTGGCCGAGCGCAAGCAATGTGACGAAAATATCCTCAAGCCCGCCCAGCCGGATCATAATGCCCCTGAACCGGAAACCCCGGAAGCTGAGGCCCAGGTGAATAGCGCAGAGCCACCTCAGGAACCTACCGGGGAAGTATCGCTGGAAGCCTGCAAGCAGGCCATGGATGAAGCCCGCGCCATCCTGAACGCAGCTCAGGGCGAAGATCCCCTGCTCAATGTAGCGGTTTCTCCTGATGTTGTGGCTCAGGTCATTGCAGACTGGACAGGCATTCCGGTGGGCAAGGTCGCCCGCGAAGAGGCTGCGCTTATCGCCGACCTGGACAGCCACCTGAGCAAGCGCATTAAAGGCCAGGATGCGGCAATTGCAGCCGTAAGCAAAGTGATTAAGGCAAGCAAAGCCGGACTGCGCGCTCCCGGGGCGCCTCTGGGCGTATTTCTGCTGGCAGGCCCTTCCGGGGTGGGGAAAACCGAAACCGGCCTGACTCTTGCCGACCTTCTTTTCGGCGATGAAGAAAGCGCCATCACCATCAATATGAGTGAATTTCAGGAAAGGCATACCGTTTCCCGGCTTATCGGCTCCCCGCCCGGATACGTCGGTTACGGCGAAGGCGGTCTGCTCACTGAGGCTGTGCGCCGCAAGCCCTACAGCGTAATTCTCCTTGACGAAGTGGAAAAAGCGCACCCGGATGTAATGAACCTGTTCTATCAGGTTTTTGACAAAGGCGTTCTGACTGATGGAGAGGGCAAAAAGGTCAGCTTTGGGAGCACGGTAATGCTGCTTACTTCCAACCTGGGTTCCGAAAAACTCCACGAGGCAGCGGAACGCGGCATTACCGACAGCGAAGAATTAAAGGCATTGCTGCATCAGGAGCTGGCCGCTCATTTTAAACCGGCTCTGCTGGCCCGGATGACGGTTGTGCCCTATCTCCCGCTGGGAGCAGACGCGCTTACCCGCATTGCGGCAATGAAACTGGATGCCCTGAAGGGGCGCCTGCTTGCCAACAACCGCATTGCCCTGCGTTATACCGAGGCCCTGGTGCAGGCCATTGTCGAACGCTGCACTGAAGTGGATACCGGAGCGCGCAATATCGACCATATTCTGGCGGCCAACGTGCTTCCTCAGCTTGCCCAGTCCTTGCTGGGAAAAATGGCTGAAGAGCTGGATGCTTCGACCGAAATTCTTCTGGATGTAGCGGAAGACGGTTCATTCTCCATTAGCTTCAACAGCAATGACAGCAATGAGGCCTCACTGCAAAAAAATCCTGACGCTTAATACAGCATCATCAATCAGAGCGGCCATGTGCACAGGCCGCTCTGATTACAACTATAAACCCAATATTTACAGCAAGAACAACGGCTGAAATCACATCTGACCGAACACAATTTTTTGTCGCAGAAAACGCGCATGAACCGGATTGTTTGTACCAATAACTCAAAAGCATGATTTAAAATTGACACGAAGCTGTAAGCTTGTTAGATATGAAAAAGAAGCCGGGCGGCGGAATTCCTGCCAACCCTGTCAGGCCCGAAAGGGAGCAGCAGTAACAGTTGAGTTTCGGGTGCCCGGCTTCTGGAAGGCGCGAACCTTTAAAGGCTCGTGCCTTTTTTATATTCCGCCGGACTGGCGCTTGACAGAACGCATTCGCCTTTTTAAATATCTTCCGATGCAGCGCATAACCAATTCGCAATTTTGAGGTGACATATCTCCGCCAGAATTCATGGTAACATTCAGGGGCTTAAAGCTGCGGAACGCAAGGCGCTGGAGCGCCTGTACAGCCGCCGCTACACTGCCGGGCCCGGCTTTTCATCAGAGCAGGCGCGCGAGCTGTGCGCCCTGTCGCGCAGTCTTGGCCGTCAAATCGGTCTGCTGATCAATCGGCAGGGAAAAGCCGAATATGTTATTCTGGGCAGCCCCATCGGTCTGCTCATTCCGGCCTTGGGGCGTGCACGCCTTGGTCAGCTCCGCCTGCGCGGTCTGGGCCTGCTGCATACCCATCTTTCAGGGGAGCCGATTTCTCAGGAAGATCTGATGGATCTGCTGTTTCTGCGTCTGGATTTTCTCTCAGTCTTGCAGGCGGATAAAAACGGCGCCCCTGTTTCCTTTCAATACTCATACCTGATGCCTGCTCCGGAAAAAGACGCCCCCTACTATATCAGCCCAGTGCTTGCCCCGGACAGAGTTGATTTAAACCTGAAGGCGCAAATTGAGGCGCTTGAGCAGGAAATGGGGGCCAGACAAAGCGAATTCAAATCCCCTGCCAACAGTCGCTCTCCACGGCCAAAGCGACGCAGGCTTCAAGCAGAGGAGGAGAAAAATTCCGCTTCCATGCCCTGCTCCTCCGCGCCCGGAGATAATACCGCTCCCTCCTCTGTTATGGAGCAGCCATACGACAGAGCAATTTTAGTCAGTGTGAGCAAATCGCCCCGTAAAATCCAGGAGCGTTTCATGGCCGAGCTTGTCGATCTGGCCGCTTCCGCCGGAGTTGAAGCATGTGAACAGGTTTTTTACCGCCCTTCCGAAGGGTATGGCAAAGCAGGCAGAATGCTGCTGGGCGAGGGAAGACTGGCGGAGCTTGAAGTGCTTGCCCTGAAAAACCGGGCGGATATGCTTATTTTTGATGGGGAACTGACTTCGGCCCAAATTGATCACCTGACCCGAATCAGCGAACGCAAGGTTCTTGACCGAACTATGCTTATTCTTGATATTTTCGCCCAGAGAGCGAGTTCAAATGCCGGTAAACTGCAGGTGGAGCTGGCCCAGCTGGAATACGCCCTCCCCCGCCTGGCCGGCAGAAATGCAGGCCGGGCCATGGATCGCCTGGCCGGAGGAATTGGAGGACGAGGGCCCGGTGAAACCAAACTGGAGCTTGACCGCCGCCGTATCCGCGACCGCATGGCTAAAGTGAAGCAGGAAATCAAAAATCTGAGCAACCAGCGCGAGCTGGTCCGAAACCGCCGAGAGCAGGCGGGGCTGCCCGTTATCTGTCTGGTCGGCTATACCAATACCGGTAAGTCCACACTGCTGAACAAACTCACCCAGTCTGAAGTATATGCGGAAAATCAACTCTTTGCCACACTCGACTCTACCGCCAGACGGCTTTTTGTGCCCGTGCCCCACCCCCTGGGTGAGCCCGGCATCCGCCTTGCTCATATGGGATTTCATGAAGCGGAAAGCTCTGCCTGCCCCGCATTGCCGTCCCAGCCTCCAGCCTTGCAGGAAGCCATTATCACTGATACTGTCGGGTTCATCCGCGATTTACCAGCGCCTCTGCGCGCCGCCTTCACAGCAACCCTGGAAGAGCTGGAAGCCGCCAGCCTGTTTCTGCATGTAGCTGATGCCTCCCACCCTGACCTCGATTTACAGATAGAGTCTGTGCAAAAAATTTTAACGGAACTCGGGCTGGAAAGCATCCCTTCACTGCTGGTCATGAATAAGTGGGACCTGCTCTCTTCAGCCGAAACCGACTTCGAACAGACTGCTGAAGAAGATAAAAATGCAGACAGAATGCTTGCAATCCTGAAGCGTTATCCACATTGCGTACCCATATCGGCGGCCCAGGGCCTGGGGCTTGATTTTCTGAAACAGAAAATCGGCCTGCTGCTCGCCGCTGCCGAAATCTCATAACGGAATAACCTCAGACGCCTCATCTTTCACAGCGGGCTAAGAGCAGACCAGGAACGTCAAAACACTCCGCTGCTTCGACGAGCCGCAAATTATTCCGAAATTCCGGGCAATTAAAAGTTTACGCTCAGAATTACTTGATTTTTTACAAGATGAAACATAATCTGAGTTAAATACAGCTGACGGTTTTCTGTCCGCCCGGCTGGCTCTCCGGCCACATTCCCGCAGATGCCCGCGGGGAAACCGGCAACTGCTCTCTCCGATAGAGGTTAGGAGATGTGTACGCTTGAATCTGTTCAAAACCATGCCCAATGGCTGCTTTCTTCAGAGGGAAGAATTTCCCTTGTCCAGAAGAAACGGCTGTTGGAGTTTCTGCTTTCCGGGTGGCCGCGGCGGGGGCACAATGTGCTGGAGGTAGGCTGCGGAACCGGAATTTTTTTGCAAAAGCTGTGGGAAGCGGGACTTGACCCCACCGGCCTGGAAAACAGCCCTGAGCTGCTTGACTCAGTGCGCAAGCATATGGGCTCAAAAGTCGACCTTCACCTCGGTAAATATACATTCCTGCCCTTTGATGACGATGAGTTTGACTATGTTGCCCTGATTTCTGCCTTTGATTTTAACTCCGACCTTGAGCCCATTCTCGCAGAAGCTTTTCGGGTGGCAAGGCATGGAATGCTGATATTTTTCAACAACAGCTGCTCTTTGGCCCATTTGTGGGGAAAGATGCAGAAAGGCCCCGCGCATATTCGGGAGCTGAACTATATTTCTCCCCTCAAGATGCTCTCAACGCTGCGAAAAATTACAGGAAAAAATTCCTGCTGCTTCCGAACCACCTTGCCTGCCCCGCCGGATATGTGGAAGGAGAATTCCCCGCTGGCCTTTTTCAACCGCCCCCTGACCATGCTTCCCTTTGGGGCGATTGCCGGACTGCGGGTAGATATCGCCCCCACCGCCACAGGAACGCTTCTGCCGCTGCAAATCGGATCTCCTGACCCGGTGTAACGTTGAACACCTCCCTCAAGCATGTCCACAAGGAGTTCTGCATTTAAATTAAATTTTCTCAAAAATGTTCCGATAAGAAATCTGAGGTCTGCCGCGAACATGTTTTTTCTGAAGCGACTGATGTGAGCAGACAGTTGCCTCCTGCCTGAGTGGCAGGTATGCTGATAAGGCAAAAATAAATTATACAATCGCTGAATTTACTCTGTTGTGTTGTTGCAAGCGGCATATGGAGAAGGTGAATATGCGCAATATTATTTTCTCATCTGTTCTGACTCTGGCGGCGCTGACTCTTTATATGAGCCCGGCGCAGGCCCAAACGGCAAATCCGCTGGATGGTCAGTACCGACCCTACCCCGGCGGGGATATCTCCTATTACAATCCCGGCCAGGTGTATCCCCCCCCGCCCGGCGTGAGCGTGTCCGCTCTCCCACCTTCTGCGGGAGTGACGGCAAACACCGTCCACGCAGCAGGCTCTGTTCAGGCGCAGGCTGTTTCTGGCGCATCAGACTGCTATGACCCCGCCAGCGGGCGCTTTTGCCCGGGCGTCAGTATCGGAGCGCTCAATCCCCACACCAACTATATGGGAGATTTGGAGTGGAAACTGTTTGCCCAGCGCACAGCCTCTTTTGGCCCGGTGGCAGTTTCGCCTGCCGCTCCGGCCCCGGCTCCCGTTGCCGCGGCCTCACAGGCCAAACCAAAGCCCAAACCGAAACCGGCAGCTGCCGCCAAGTCAAAGTCAAAGCCAAAGCCAAAACCCGCTCCCCAGGCCGCACCGGAGCCGCCCAAACGGGAAATGAGCGAAACAGAGCTGGAACAATTCTGTCTTGAATATGTAGAACTGTGCAAGGATTATTTCAAGTAATCAGATGCCTATTTCCGTATTCCATTGAAGCAAAACGGCGGATTTTACCGCCGTTTTGCTTCAGAGTTCAGGAAAATTCCATACTCCCCCCTGTTATTGATGAATATCTGCTTTTAAAAATAATAAATATAAGTTATGAATTTGGTTTGCGGTCAGGCTAACCATCTGGCCAGGCAAGACAAATTTTGCGGCTGATTGCATCAGCCCGATTTATTTAAGGAGTAAGAAATGGAACGCACTTTATCAATTATTAAACCCGATGCAACTGAACGCAACCTGATTGGGGCAATCATGCAGATGATTGAAGGCGCCGGTCTGAAAGTGGTAGCCATGAAAATGCTACACCTGACCAAAAAGGAAGCGGAAGGCTTTTACGCTGTGCACAAGGAAAAACCCTTCTTCGGCGAACTTACCGATTATATGTGCTCCGGCCCGGTGGTTGTTTCCGTGCTGGAAGGCGAAAATGCCATCAAGCGTTACCGTGAAATCATGGGCGCCACCAACCCGGCCAATGCCGCTGAAGGCACCATCCGCAAAACCTATGCCAAAGATTTGCAGTGCAACTCGGTGCACGGCTCTGATGCGCCCGAAACCGCTGCTTATGAAATATCCTACTTCTTCAATGCCCTGGAGATTGTATAATGGACAATACCCCGGTAAAAGTGGGGATTATCGGCACAGGAAATATGGGAGGGGCCTTTGCAAAGGCCCTTTCCCTGTTGCCGGAAGTGCATCTTTTTATTTACGACCGCAACCCTCATAAATGCGAAGCGCTGGCCGAAGGCAGAGAAAGACTCATTGTTTGCAGCAATGCCGCTGAAACAGCCGCGCGTTCAGACCTGATTCTGCTGGCGGTAAAACCCCAGATGCTCCGGGATGTGCTGCGCGACATAGCTCCCCGGCTGACCCCGTCCAAAACCCTGCTCTCGATCGCAGTGGGAGTTTTATCAAAAGATATTGCAGAGGCTTCCGGCGGAGTTTGCCCCAGTGTGCGCATTATGCCCAACACGCCGCTGCTTGTGGGCGAAGGGGTGTTTGCCCTGGTGCTTGATGACCCTGAACTTCCTGTTCAAACAAAACGGCTGATTACAAACCTTCTTCAGGCGATGGGTAAAGTTTATATAATGCAGGAAAATAAAATAGACGCCTTTTCCGCTGTTGTGGGCTCAGGGCCGGGCTTTATGTATCTTCTCTGGCAGGCCTTTGAAGAGGCGGCTGTAGCGCTGGGCTTTCCCCGCAAAGATGCCAGGGAAATGGCCCTGGCCACTGCCAAAGGCTCGGCCCTGCTGGCTGAACAGTCGGGCAGCGACTTCTACAAGCTTTACGAAATGGTCGCCTCGCCGGGCGGTACTACCATTGCCGGGGCCATGCACCTTGAGCGCACCGGCGTCAAAGGACACATTGCCGATGCGGTCATGAAATGCCATGCGCGCGCTATGGAGCTGGCCGGACAGAAGAAATAAAGCTCATGCCGCTTGCCAAATATGAAACAGGTATTATTTGAAAAGCTATAGGATGTGCTTATGTCCTTTGATGAAGATATTTTACAAATCATCGCCTGCCCGAAATGCCGAGGAGACCTCAGGCTTGCCGGGAATGCTGAAGGGCTTGTATGCGAAGCCTGCAAGCTGCTTTTTCCTGTTGAAAACAACATCCCGGTGCTGTTGATCGAAGATGCGCAAGCATGGAACTTCAACAAGGAGCAGGCGGATCAACTGGAGAGTTGAAATGGTTATTGATTTTGGATCTTTTTATAATTTTCCCCGTCTGGTAAACACCATGCTGGCTGAAATGGACGCCCCCTCGGCCGCCCTGAGAGCCAAAACCCACTTTCCGCCTCTGAACATCAGTGAAACGGAAGAAGCCATCTATGTTAAAGCGCTGATTCCCGGCGCAGCGATTGAAGATATAGAACTCACCATTTCCGACAGCATTCTTACAATCAGGGGAGAAATTCAGCCCAAGCAGGGACGTTATCATCGCCAGGAGCGCCCCACCGGCCCATTTTCCAGAGTAATAAACATCAATGTGCCTATTGAGCTGAACAAGGTGAGCGCAAGCATGAAAAATGGGGTGCTCAAGGTGTCCCTCCCCAAGCTACAGGCTTCCAGACCGCGCACCATCAATATTCAACCCAGTTAAGAGGTAGCTGCCATGCACAATTTTAATCAGTCAAGTCTGCCCAAGGCCCACCCTGCCTCTGATATAATTGAGCGGGAACAGGCTTTTCATGTTTATCTGGATATGCCCGGCGTATCCAGAGAGCAGCTGAACATTGAAGTTGAAGGTAACGAGCTTTTTGTTTCCGCAGCTACCGCGCACGGGGTGGGGGTTAAGGAGCGCCTGCATTCCCTTGAATTCGGGGATGTGGAATATAATATAATGCTTGCCCTTTCCGAGCAGGTAGACGCAGACAAAATAGAAGCCCATCTGGAAAACGGCGTGGTCGAAATTGTTTTGCCCAAGCAGATGAGAAAACCTGTTGGGCGGATTAAAATCAACGTAGAATAGTTGGCCGATGCCCGCCGGGAAATCCACGCAGACAGAATAAACCGGCCACCTTGCTGCGGCATATGAGTTTGGCAAGTCATTATACTACAGTAAAGACTGAGCCGCCGCGCTTACTTTTAACTTTACAGAAATGTTATGTTTAGACATTAACATAAATATTTTGCAGGGAGGGCTTTATGGTCACTGC
>JAFQMU010000194.1 GCA_017421085.1 Desulfovibrionaceae bacterium
CTTGGGACGAAATGAAGGCACATACTGCCAGCACTGCGGCGGAAAGCTTGATTGAGGTGCGACAATGATTTATTTGATGCGGCATGGCGCAGACCCATCCGACCGTTACGGGGGATGGAGTGCATATGGATTAACGCGGAAAGGCAGGGAACAGGTCCACCATGCAAAACATGATTTACGAAATAAAGGGATAACGCAAATATATTCCAGTGATTTAATCAGAGCAAAGGAAACGGCTGAAATTGTGGCGAGTGAACTTTCTTTGCCGATCACATACTTACCCCAATTTCGGGAATCCAATAATGGGTTGCTGGCTGGTATGCTGAAAACAGAAGCAGCGGTAAAATATCCGGGAATCTATTGGAATGCGCTGGATTGGACAGAGGCGTGGCCAGGGGGCGAAAGTCCTGAACAATTCTTCCGTCGCATTCAAAACGCATGGTTTGATTTCAAAGAACAGATTGGGGACGAGAATGTGCTGCTGGTATCTCATGGCGGCGTGATGAATATTATTTTGTGCCTGGAAAATGGAATACCCTATACAAATAAAGAAACACACTTTAAAATAAAGGATGCAGAAATTATACAGATAGGCATATAAAAACCGAATCAATAAATGAATACAAAACCTGATATGGCGGAAAATGTTATAGCTAAAGATGTCATTGCGAGGAGGGCGCAAGTCCGACGTGGCAATCTAAAGAATGAACCAGTCAAAACATGAGATTCCCACGTCGCTTCGCTCCTCGGAATGACAGGCTGAAGAACGAAACGCAACAGACGGCGGGAGCAAGCCCCCGCCGCCTCCCCGATTACATCCCGAAAGGAGAACACCATGATCCAAGGCATTCTGGCCTTTCTCACCTGCCTGCTGGTCTTCGCCGCCGGCTTCTTCGCCGGGTGGAAGCTCTGCAGAGCCCTGTCCGTTCCCCCGGCCCGCCCCCTGACCGACCCGGAACGCACCGCCCTGCTGGAAGAACAAAAGGCCTTCCACCTGCTGCAGAACTACTCCGCCGAACGGGCCTACGGCATGCAGAAAGGAGACTAAATGAAAGAAAACAACAAGACGAAAGCGTGGGAACTCTACGAACGGGGCCGGCTCTGGAACGAGCGCCTGACCCCCAGCCAGTACGCTCTGGTCAAAACCAACACCGAGTTCTTCACGGGAAACCAGTGGCTTGGCCTGCCGGATACCCCGGCCATGCGGGGCCTGCCCAAGCCCATCTTCAACATTCTCAAGCGCGTGGCCACCCTCTTTATCGCCTCCCTGACCTCAGAGGCCGTGTCGGTGCGCTTTGAGCCGCTGGCCTATTATGACGGCGTTTCCGCCGATCCCGACCACGATGTGGCGGAATTTGCCAACGCCGAGGTGGCCAACCTGCTGGAAAAGTTCAAATTCGAATACCGCCTCCGGGACGCCCTGTTTGACGGCGCCCAGACCGGCGATTACTGCGCCCACTTCTGGTTCGATCCCGACGCCCTTCCCTACCGGGGCGCCCTGGGCGAACACCGGGGCGAAATCCGCATGGAGCTGGTGGACGGGGTGAACGTCCTCTTCGGCAACCCCGGCGACCGCCGCATCGACCATC